>DATMJP010000028.1:0-13316 GCA_035553815.1 Minisyncoccota bacterium | reverse complement strand
GGCCTCCGAACCACAGCAGTGAAGTCACGAAACTGCGGGCCGCCGCATGAGCGGACGCTGCTCGAGTTCTTCGATCGGACGCGAAAGAACCTTGGCGACCGCAGGCAGCACACGCCGTGGCAGCGCACCTTTGCGCCTGATGACGCGGCGATATGCCGTTTCGCCAAATCGTATCAGGCGACCGTCTGCCTCGTGCTCGATCCGCTGCACGAAGCGAATCACACTCTCGCCCAGTTTATTCCTCTGCCTTTCAAGCAGATCAGGCACGCTTAATCTCTTACCCATGGTCACACCCTCCGTTACACCCATATATAGATGTACGGCCAGCGCGTTTGTGTGTCAAATTTAAACGACGACAGCCTTTATGCGTCGGATGCCTTGCGCTACGGCCTCCTCCTTGAGAATCTTGAATGTCTTGCCGCCTGCGCCAATTTCGCGCGTGTTGCTTACATGCGGGCCGCCGCAGAACTCAAGCGAGAACGCTTCAGGAATCTTAGGATCTGCTTCAGTAGCGTCCTTAGGGCCGACTGAGTATACCGATACCGTATCCGGATACTTCACGCCGAATTCCATCTGTGCACCAAGACGCTCTGCTTCAATGCGCGGCATAACGGTGCGCGTCACAGGAAGCTCTGCGCGAATCTGCGCATTTACCAAATCCTCTACTTCCCTGATCTGTTCAGGAGTCATCTTGCCTGGCGACGTGAAGTCGATGCGCAAACGCTCGCTCGTGATGTTTGAACCGCGCTGCTTAACTTCGTCCCCAAGCACTATCTGGAGCGCTTTAAGCAGGATGTGGTGCGTGGTGTGGTACCGCACTGTCTGCTCAGAATGATCGGCAAGGCCGCCTGCAAACTTCTGCGCAGCACCTGCACGAGATTTGTCCTGATGCTCTTTCATCTGTGCGTCAAATGCAGCGCGATCAAGCGTGATGCCGCGCTCGCGTGCAAGCTCTTCGGTGAGCTCGACCGGGAAGCCATAGGAGGTGAAAAGGAGGAAAGCGTCGTCACCGGTTACCTGGCCATGCTTGTCTGCGCGCTTTGTAAGCTCGCGCATGCCCTGCTCAAGTGTCTTACGGAACTTCGCCTCTTCCTTGGTAAGCTCCTCGCGAATAACGTCTGCTTGCTCGCGCACATGCGGGTATTGCTCGCCGTATGCAGCGGCATAGCCTTCCACCACATCGGCAAGAAGCGCATCCTTAACGCCCAGGCGATCTGCCTCGCGGATTGCGCGGCGGATAAGCCGGCGCAGCACGTACCCAGCCTCGGTATTAGAGGGCTTTATGCCCTCTGCAAGCATGAACGATGCCGCACGCATGTGGTCAAGAATAATCCGGAATGCCCGCGTGCTGCCCTCATCGCTTCCGTAGTGCTTCCCGGAGCGAGCCTCAATAATGCCGCGCGCTGCCTCAAATACATCAAGCAGGAATACGTCAGGAGTGCCCAGGGTGGCCATAGCAAGCCGCTCGAGGCCGCCACCGAAGTCAACATTCTGCTTTGGCAGATTTACGAATGTTCCGTCCTCCTGCTTCAGGTACTGCATGAAGACAGAATTCGCGATCTCAACAAAGCGCCCGCAGTCGCAGTTTGGATGGCAGTGCGCGCCCCACACCGGATCGTGCGGCAGTCCGAAATCGAAGAAGACTTCGGAGTCTGGACCGCCCGGCTCGCCTGCCGGCATATTTGCCGGTACGCCCGCACGGCTCCACCAGTTCTTCTTCGCATCATATGCAAAGATGCGTTCGTTGCCGTTCATACCCTTCTCGTACCCGGCCGCTTCGCTGCCGATGCGCGAGAACTCAGCCTCGATTCCCTTTGATTTGAAGAGCTCCTGCCAGATTGCAACCGATTCCATGTCCGCTTCCATACCCGCTGCCTCGTCTCCGGCAAACACCGTCACATAGAGGCGGTTCGGATCAAGGCCAAGACCCACCTCAGGTGAGGTGAGGAATTCAAAGAGCCAAGGGAGCTGCTCCTTCTTGAAATAGTCGCCAAGAGACCAGTTGCCGAGCATCTCGAAGAACGTGGTGTGGCGGTTATCTCCTACCTCTTCTATGTCGCCTGCGCGGAAGCTCATCTGAGCATCGGCAATGCGGCTTCCCTGCGGATGCGCTTCACCAAGGAGATACGGCAACAAGGGCTGCATGCCGGAAGAGGTAAAGAGCGTGGTCGGATCATTACCCGGCACGATTGGCGCAGACGGGATGATGGCATGCCCGCGCGCTTTGAAAAATTCAAGATACCGTTTTCGTACATCTCCTACAGTCATAGTAGTAGTGACGATACCATATTCTGGCTTCGAATCACGGTCACCGTTATACTCAAGCAACTATGGCAAAACGCACGTCCTGGGGCTTTGACCCTAAGCTCATCGATACTTCCGTTCGTCCGCAAGACGATTTTTACCACTACGCTGTCGGCACCTGGCTGAAGAACACTAAGATCCCAGAGAGCGAGTCCCGCTGGGGTTCGTTCCAGGTACTGCGTTTGAAGACGGCAAAGCAGCTCCACACGCTGTTGAAAGAGACTGAGGCGCTCAAGAAGGTTACGCCGGGCACGCCTGAGCAGATGGTGCGCGACATGTTCCGCTCCGGTATGGATATGAAGCGCAGGAATGCTCTTGGCACTGCGCCTATGGAACCCGTGCGCAAAAAAGTTGCATCCATAAAGAATCAGGAGGATCTCCAGCGCGTCATAGCGGAGCTTGATCGGCTCGGCGTTGCGGCACCCTGGAGTCTCTACATAGATCAGGATATGAAGAATGCAGACCGCTATCAGCTGCAGTTCTTTCAGGGCGGCATGGGACTTCCTGAGCGCGACTACTACCTAAAACAGGATGCAGAGCAAGTGCGCGTACGCACGGCATACGAAGCGCACATCGAGGCGATTCTGAAACTAGCTGGATACAAGGCTGATACCGCGAGAGAAGCGCGTGCGACCATCATGCAAATCGAAACACGACTTGCCAAAGTGGCGCTCAAGCGCGAAGACTTCCGCGACCCTGAAAAGACGTACCACAAGCACACTATCCCAGCGCTTGCCAAGCTGGCGCCTGCTGTAGACTGGCCGCTCTATCTAAAGCGCATTGGTGCTGAGGTGCGCGATGTGAATGTGATCGTTCCTAAATTTATGGAGGAAGTTAACGCGATGCTCGCTGATGTGTCGCTTGAAGACTGGAAGACGTATCTCGACTGGCATGTCATCAGCGATTTCTCCGGCATGCTTTCAAGCAAGTTCGTAAATCAGAACTTTGAGTTCTACGGCAAAGTGCTTTCAGGCGCGCAAAAGATGCAACCACTCTGGAGACGCGTGCTTGGCACGGTAAATGGCGTCGCCGGCGAGTTGGTCGGCCAGATGTACGTTAAGAAGTACTTCAGTCCTGAGGCAAAGAAGAAGGTGCTTATGATGTTTGCAGACTTCACGACTGCCTATGAAGCGCGCATACGCGCTCTTGATTGGATGACCCCACCAACAAAGAAGAAGGCAATTGCCAAGCTGCATGCCATGACGCGCAAGATTGGCTACCCGGATAAGTGGCGTTCCTATAAGGGGCTTGTTATTAGACCGGACGATTATGCGGGCAATATCCTTCGTGCCGGCGAATTCGAGTTTAAGCGCGCGCTGCGCAAGCTTGCAAAGCCTGTTGATCGCACTGAGTGGTATGACTATCCACAGACAGTGAATGCGTTCTACAGTCCGAGCTTCAACGACATGCTCTTCCCTGCTGCATTCTTGCAGCACCCATTCTTTGAGCTTACTGCAGATGATGCCTTCAATTATGGCGCCGTCGGTATGGCGATAGGTCATGAAATGACGCATGGTTTTGATAACCAGGGCGCACTCTACGATCTGCGCGGCAATGTTAAGAACTGGTGGCTGCCAGAGGATAAGAAGCGATTTGAAGCCAAGGCGCAGGTTATTAAAAAGCAGTTCGATGCCTTCGTTGTTGAGGGGCTTAACGTAAACGGCAAGCTCACGCTCGGGGAGAACATTGCAGATCTGGGAGGACTCCTGATCGCGTACGATGCGTACCAGTTGCTGCTTGCGCGTACGGGACGCACGAACATCGATGGCTTTACGCCAGAGCAGCGCTTCTTCCTCGCGTACGTGCTATCAGAGCATGAACTCTCTCGCCCTGAGGCTCGCAAACTCCAGATTCTCACCAATGAACACGCTCCGTCTGTATGCCGCGTGAATGGTCCTCTCTCGAACATGACTGAGTTCTATGAGGCATGGGGTGTGAAAAAGGGCGACAAGCTTTACAAGGACCCGGCAAAGCGCGCGAAGATCTGGTAAGCGAACAGGGCCCGCATAGACGCGGGCCCTGCTTCATCAATCCATCAAAGCCACTGTATTGGCTCCTTTCCGTGCTTCTCTAGATACGCATTCGCTTTGCTAAAAGGCTTACTCCCGAAGAATCCGTTGTATGCGGAGAACGGGGAGGGATGAGGAGATTCAATCACAAGATGCCTGGTGCGATCGATATGCGCGCCCTTGGCGCGTGCGTAGTTACCCCACAGTATGAATACGAGGTGCTCGCGCTCCTCAGAAAGTGCTCGGATCGCTGCATCGGTAAATTCCTCCCATCCTTTCCCCTGGTGCGAACCTGCCGTACGCGCACGTACAGTAAGTGTTGCGTTCAAAAGCAACACGCCTTGTACTGCCCAGCGCGTGAGGTCACCGCTTCTAGTAGTTAATGGCATTCCAAGATCGCTCTCAACTTCAGTAAAAATATTGCGCAGAGACGGTGGAAGCATCACGTTCTCATTCACTGCAAACGAAAGGCCGTTGGCCTGGCCTGGACCGTGGTAGGGGTCCTGTCCCAGGATTACCACCTTTACCTTGTCAAAGGGACAAAGCTCAAATGCACGAAAAACATTCTTCGGATGTGGGAAAACTTTCGCATCCTTGTATTCCTTGCGTACGAATGTCGCGAGTTCTTTGAAGTACGGCTTCTCAAACTCGTTGCTGAGCTGCTCTTTCCAGGTTGGTTCGAGCGTAACCTGCATACCTAGCGCAGCGCGCCTTCACCAACAAGCAGTCTGCGCTTTTCTGCAGCGCCGCCACGGTTGTAGTCGCCGATCTTCCCGTCTGAACGGATAACGCGGTGGCATGGCACGGTTGGATCAAAGTTGTTTTTCATTATAGTGCCAACAGCACGCGCTGCGCCGGGGCGGCCAACCGCAGCAGCGACTTCTCCGTAGGTTTTCGTCTCGCCTTTTGGAATCTGACGGACCGCCTCACGTACCAGGTCTGCAAATGGTGTCTTTCGCATAGGCTATTTCTTTGAGGCTCTGTGAAGCTCCATGAGCTTCTTCCCTGCGTATTCGCGATACAAGCAGTAATCACAGTTCTTACCTGGAGCAGGTATGTCCTCAGACATAAGGCACTTCTTGAGTTCGATCAAGGTAGGCTCTACCCATGAGTCGTCGCCTTCATACGGCAGCAAGGTCACCTCAAACTCAAGCTTTCCATCAAATGCCTCGCGGTCGTTTTTGCCGTTTGCGTATACGAAATAGGCGGTCGGAGACACCGTGAATCCATTCTTTCGAAAGAGCCACTGGTACACCTCGATTTGCCGCTTGTAGCTGTTCTTCCACTCGTCGTCGAGCGTTACCGTATCTTTGCCCGCGGTTGCCTTGTAGTCGACGATATAGACCTCGTCTGAAGTCGTACTCTTCCAAATGTCATCGATGCCACCGCGCAAAATGATATTAGTCTCCGGATGGTGGTACTTGATGCCGCGCTTCAACGCGTCGCGCCACTCCTCAAGTTGTTCATGCGCAAACGGCACGGCGTCAACGCCGTACTGCTCCATAATTGGATGCGCCTTTCCATCCTTGCGGCGTATATCGAACTCGCGCTTGAAAAGTTCGTCCACGGCATTGTTAAGCGTGAAGGATGGCATATCAGGGCGTCCAATACCAAAGCGTGCTTCCATCCAGAAGCAGCGAGGGCACTCAGTAAAGCGTTCAACCTTTGATCGGCTGATCGTGTACGGTTCTTTTGATGCGGGATTGAATCGCCCTTTTTCCCATTTGAGTTTGTAGCCGAATGCCATTACTCCTATAGTACTACGAGTTTGCGTGCGGGCGACAGAGCGACTCAATTTCAGCCAAAATGGCACCTACTCGCTCAGGCGGAACGGAGAGAAGGCGCAACGCATCGCGGCGCTCACGCAGCAGCTCGCAGGTCACTATGCCCTGATCAATGAGAAGACGCTTCTCGGACTTCTTTAGAAGCGTAAGCGCAGTAATCGGATAAAGGCCATTGGCCACAATACGATCGTAGAGATTGCCATGGTGCGGATAGCTCCACCCGAGAAGACCTAAGCCTGCACACTGCGCGTACTGGACTGCCTGCGAAGTGAATTTTGTATTGGTGATGAGCATGCCATGGTCCACCGTGCAGGTCTGTGTCTTTGGATCGCACTGCCAAATATCGTCAAAGCGTGCTTTTACATAGAGTGCAACTTTCACATCAGTTTTATATCCAGGATCGTTGTGATACTTAAGCTCGGCAGCAAGATTTTCACCCTCGCGTGTTGCATACACATCAACCTCGTGCGAAACGCACTTGCCCGGAATCATGCGCCGCCACTCGACAAGCCAACCCTCCTTCTTAAACATCTCAGCCACAAAGTCTTCAAAAGGGTGTCCTGAGGGACCGAATTCAAAAAGTGCACGACGGAGGCTGTAGCGTGCTGCAGCTGAACGGGCATCGTGGCGCAGCATCTGGAACGCTCTACGGTATATCTCATTGCTCTTAGAGCCGGGCGCTATAGTAGCTTCAATCGTATGGCGTATGCGCTCAGCAGTACGTTCCGTCGCGCCTGCTTTGCGCAGCGAGGCTTCAAGCTTGTTGCCATCGAATGGTTCAATCGTGCCGTCAGTTTTAATGATTGTAGGAGGCATAGTGCTATACGGCGTCGCCCTCAAGCGGAAGCCCATTAATGAAAATCTGGATCTCCGCACCTTCCGGTCCTTCAACCGTAACTGAAAATTCGCGTGTATCAGGAATCTCAAGACAGATACCTTCGTCGTCTTCTGAAGTGACATCAACGCGAATGATTGGCGGCGCGACGCTATCGTCGAGCATGGCACTCGTATCAAGTCGCTGGCAGCGATTCTTAAGCGTTACGCTGCCCTGTATGGTGTACTCGCCGTCTTCATACGACGGAGAAAGCTGTACTGATGGATAGGTGACGTCGCCTACCCGCGCTTCATCTGCTTTGGTGGGGTTGAGGATGGCATAGACAGTGCCTATAAGGACCAATAGAAGGAGTGCAGCTCCTCCGATAAGCACTTGTAGACGGTATGCCGCTGCGCGCATGCGCAACGTCGTGAAAAGCTTCCTCATATCGCTTATCCAATAATACCACCTCCAATGACGCGATTGTCATCGTAGATAACGAGCGACTGCCCTTCAGCAACTGCTTCCGGTAGCGGCGCGCTTGGAATAAAAGTGTTGCCAAGGATTTTCCCCGTCACTTTTGGTCCATGGTAGCGGTACTGTGCTTCAACTTCGCCTTTTGGTATGTCAGTAAACCAATTAGTCTGGCTGAGCGTAATTGAGGTAACGGCGTCTTGTGCGAGACGATCCTTTGAGACCACGAGCTCGTTCTCGCGCACGCGCTTACGCACTACATACCAAGGGCCAGGTGCTGCATTGGTCAGAGAAACACGTTCCCCAATGGTGTGTAGCAGTACGCCATTGTGGACACCAACGTCATTCCCTTCCGTATCATATGCTTTTCCAGGTGCCTCACCAAACTCCTGCGCAAGGAAGTCATCAACTGAGATATTGCCAAGAAAGCAAATACCCTGACTGTCGCGCTTGGCGGCAACAGGAAGTCTAAAGTCCTTCGCGAGCTTGCGTACTTCCGGCTTCTTGTACTTGCCAACCGGGAAGAGAGTATGCGCTAGTGCTTCCTTGGATATCGCCCACAAGAAGTAGCTCTGATCCTTGTCTTCGTCCATGCCGCGCGCGATACGTCCGTCTTCTTTCCGGGCATAATGTCCAGTGGCTATATAGTCTGCCTTCTTCTCTCGTGCGTATGCATAGAAAGCGCCGAACTTCACCTCCTTGTTGCACATGATATCCGGGTTTGGCGTCCGTCCTTCCCCATACTCGCGCACGAGATAATCCATTACCCCCTGCTTGTACTCCTTGCTTGCGTCAAGCGTTACAAATGGAATGTGGAGGCGTGCTGCGACCCGCATTGCATCCTTGCGATCCTTGGCCCAGCTGCAGGGCATGCCAGGCGGGTACCAGCCCTTTATAAATACACCGGTTACCTCGGCACCGGCGCGCTGTAGCAGTGCTGCACTTACGGCTGAATCGACGCCGCCTGAAAGGCCTACAAATATGCGCTTGCCGGTAAGGTTCATGCGCTACCTATACCACATCAATCGAGATAGAGCTCGCGGTTGCGCTTATGCGCTTCAAAAGTATGCGCGTAATACATGTTTCCATCCTGTCCCGTGAGGTAGTAGAGGTAGGACGTTTCTGCAGGCGCTGCGGCAGCCTGAAGAGACGCTAGACCTGGATTTGCAATCGGACCCGGCGGCAGTCCTCGGTTGCGATACGTATTGTAGGGAGAATCAATCTTCAAATCGCTTGCTGTAGGTGCATAGCCAGAAACGCCGCGAATGTATCCGAATACTGCATCTACCTGAAGCGGCATATCTTGCGCTATGCGATTCCAGAGAATACCTGAAACTATATAGCGGTCCTCATCTTTGTTTGCCTCCTCTTCGATAATGGAAGCCATTATGACTACCTCTTCGAGACTCCTGCCAGACGCTGCAATATCTATCTGTGCAATGCGCTCATCAAATACTGCGCGCATGCGCTCGCGCATCTGAAGCGGTGTGGTACCCGGCTCAATAAAGTACGTGTCAGGGAACAAATAGCCTTCATAGGGAGTGCTTAGCTCAACAAATTCAGCGGCGCTAAAGTCAGGCAGCGCGTGTGCGAATACTCCGCCCATTTCGCGCACGGTCATCCCCTCTGGAAGCGTCACACGAACGCTCTCAATTCCCCGCTCACCTCGGTGTATACGGCTTGCGACCTCAAGCAGGCCTGCCGGCTCCTTAAAAAGATAGCTGCCCGCATGCACGTTGCGGTCTTGTCCGGTGATGCGCATCCATGCGCTAAAGAGAAATGCAGACGAAATAACTCGTTCAGACTCAAGATCCGCAGCAATCTGCGAAAGTGGAGCGTCAGAACTGACCATAACTAGGTGATTCAGAGGAAATCCAGAGGGTGCGCGGAAGAATATGAACCACACTGCAAGCGCTGCTATGAGAATGAGCGCGAGTACGCTGGCAATGCTAAGCGCACTACGCGGACGAGAAGCTATACGCGCCTTAAGCGCAGACCAGTGGGAGGAGAGTTGCATTAACTTGGTAGGTTTGCCGGCGCTCCGCTCGTCGTTGACTGTATGCGCGGCAAGTTAGGCGTTGCAATTGTTGCAGATGGCACATGATAGAGGGTCGCAAGTTCCTCAGTGCTCATCACGCTATGTAGTCCTACATACGGACTATAGAAGAAAGCGCGCCTGCGATACATTTCTACCATCAAATGCATGGAATGCGCTTTGTGATGCCCGTGCGGATCCTCCCACGGATAATCGGAATATTTGTTAGACCAGTCTTCGGTAACGCCAAGCGAATTGCCGCCTTCAGAGTTAAATGGCTTAAAGAAGCCAACGATATATCCGCCGACAATGCCCTGGTAGTAGTCCTTAGGCGCCGTGTACAGGACGCGTATGCCTGCATCAAAGGCAAGCTTGCCGACGTTTCGCTCTATAGCCCCAATTTTATCCCCCAGGCCTTTGGACATGTTGACCATCTTCGTCTTCATCACCTTTCCGCTTGCAGGGTCGACAAACTCTGCCTCCTGCAGCGCTTCCTTGCGCAGGTTATCAATTTCCTCCCTCGCTTCGTCCTTCCAGGTGTAGTCTTTCTTGCGGTAGCGTTCGCCTTTGTGGGTGCGAATAATAATCTGGCACCAAAGCTGTTCGTGCGGACCGAGCGAACCGAGCAATTCAACTATCTGCGCAAGCGGATCGTTCTGCTCTTCCGGCTTTGCAGTTCTGTCCAAGCCGAAATCGACAAAGGTGCGAATTGGAAGTCCTTGCGCCTTTGATTTCACATACTCAAAGCCCACAACTTCTTGCGGCTCATGCGATGGGTCAACAAGGCGGCTGTAATCCTCTGCTTCAATAACTTCAATGCCTGGGTACTGCGCGTACAGCGCGCTCTCGATTGCGCGGCGGTACGCTTCTCGCGTCCAAATATAAAAGTGCACGCGCCCGCCGAGCGATACGATTTCAAATGAATACCAAGGGCGCGATTGGCCAAGCACAAACTTCTTCCACCACGTAGCTTCGCCCGGGCCAAGGTGGAGCGCAGAGAATACAGACTCCATTGCCGCTGGCGTCTTCATAGTGTCTCGCGGAAGGCGAATCTCAAGCAAAATGTGCTTTTGCCGCGCTATGTAGGCAACACGCTGCGCTGTGACGAACTGGTAGAGCACCCAGCGTCCAAGAAGTAGCGGCACCCATAGTGGCGCAAAGAAAATAAGGAAGGAGAAGTTTCGAATTGATTGCCCGGGCGCAAATATGAAGAACACCACGAGCACCACAGCGAAAAGAATAATGAGCGGCTTTGCGGCGGTATGAATACCGCCCTTACCATGAGAGGTATGGAGAAGATTCTCTATAACATCTAAAAATGGAAGACCGCCGCCTCCGTGTCCGCCGCCTGACATTGCATTCAGTATAGCAATCAAAAAGCACTCGCCGCATAGTAGGGCGAGTGCTTTTCAGGGGAGAACGCTAGACTACCGTGTAAGTGCCGTCCTTCTGGCGCTTGAAGAAGCGCGGATCGTTCAGGTTCACGAGAATAGTGTTGTCCTTCACGTAGCGGACCTTCTTAACCTCCTCAATTACTTCCTCGCGGGTGAGCGGCTTTTTCTTAAGCACGTCGCGGATTACATCGCGCACAACGCCTGGCTGATAGCCCCACTCAGCAAGTGCATAGAGACCGCGGCCGACCAGCACGAAGCGCTCGTCCTTGATGAGCTCGTTATGGGTAGTAGCAACATGCGCTTCCTTGGCAAAGAGTGTGCCGATTGCCTTTGCGACGTCTGAGAAGTGCATAGGTTCACCGCCGCGCTTAATGACGAGGTATGCGTAGTCACGAATACCCTTAGTACGGATTGCAGGCGAGCTGGTCTTACCCCACTCAGAGAGCGGGTTTGAGCTTATGGTCTTAGAAAGAGAAAGCCAGCGCTTTAGGATTTCCTCGTCCTGGTATGCCTCATTCACCTCTTTAAGCTCTTCGAGGAAGCGGTTAAGAATCTCCTTCTCTTCAAGCACCTCAGAATCTGAGAGGTTTGAGTAGAGGCGTGAGAGTGCTTCATGGACTGTCTGAGCAGTCTTTGGATCAACATGCCAGCGGGCATAAAAATCATCGGTCTCGCGCTCGCGGAAGAATGCGCTGCCGACAACAAGGAGGAAGCGGATGCGGTTGCGGCTCTTCTCGTCGCTTGCAAGCGTCTCAAGAAGCTCCTCCTCGTGGACAACGCCGCCCATCTGCTGGATGCGCGCGCAAAGCTCGTCAAAAGCAGCGGTTGAGTCATCGAATGCCTTTGAGGTGCGGATAGCCTCAATGCCGGCTGCTTCGATCTGGCGGACACGCTCGCGGGTGATGCTCCAGCGCTCGCCGATAGCCTCAAGGGTCTCGCGCGTAGCAGACGCGCCAAGACCGAAACGAAGTACCAAAACCTCACGCGCACGCTCAGGAACCTCAGAAAGCAAGCGCTTCACTAGCGCCGTAGTATCAAAGGATAGGCCAGAACCTGCCTTTTTCGAAGGAGATTTCTTGGCGGACACGCTCTTTTTTGCGACCTTTTTTGGCATACTTATTTCTTAGTAGTCAATTACTTATACCAGATTGGCCTATTTCCGTCAAACCCTAACGCCTAGATGAAGACTTCATCTAGGGTAAAACGAGAAGCAGGTGCTCACTGATAAGCTTCAAGGGTGCGGATCGGTCGTGGAGGGCTCTCGTGAAGGATTCGAGCTCCTCAAGCAGGTCCCGATCCACCTCCCCACCTTCCCTTCCTTCATAGAAGTAGGTGCGCGAAAGCGCTTGCATGAGTTCCAGCGCCTCTTTGCGCGCTTCCTGTTTTACCTGATCCTTATCTGCCTTGGTGCGCTCAATAAGTTTATCAAGATATTTTCTCCGTTCTTCTGCAGAAAGCGCAAGGAAGGCAGTTGCGCTGGCAACATCTGCGCTCTGGGAAGGAAGCGCAATAAGGCGGGAACGGAGCGTCGGTAGAAGTACGCCTTCCGAAGGCAGGATGAGTATAAGTGTCGTACCTGGCGATGGCTCTTCAAAAAGTTTTAGAAGGGCGTTCTGCGCCTCGTGAAAGATGCGCGCAGCCGCGAGAATCACCACCTTGCTATCCCCTGTTTGAGGCGCGCGCGATGCAATGTCTATAAGTGAGCGGGCATCGTCTACTGAAAAGAAAGGGTAGCGCAATACCGTAACATCAGAAGTCTCGTCGAAAGAGAGTTGTTCGCGGGCAAACTGGAGTGCGGCCTGAATCCCCTCCTCTATAGGACTAGCTAGAAAGTATGCGTGATGCGCCATGGGTAGATAATAGCGTACCCTGCTGGCTTATTGACAAACTATAATATTTATCTCATACTTTTTTTAGTTAGGCGCGTTAGAGCCTATATCCCTTCTCTTCATCCAGGAGTCTGCAGATGCGCACGCGCGCTGTCCTTTTCACCACATCGCTTTTTCTCCTGAGCGCTGCGCATGCGACGGCTCAGGAATCCAACTGGGACACGGAAGTGTCTGTCGGCATCGAGACCGGTCGCCAGTTCGCCGACCAGGCCTATCGCCTGTCGACGGACCCGGCGTATACGTTCGACGCGACTGCCTGCACCGGAACCGAGGAGCGGTACACCTGCTTCAACGTCTGGCACACCGATTCGATCAGCATGAACCGCGAGGATCGTGAGACCGACTTCACCGCAACCCACGCCTTCGCCGCCGGCTCCGGCGAGCTCGAATTCTCGGGCTCGTACTACGAGATCTCCGGCAAGGACATCTGGCGCGGCGAAGTCGCGTACACGCTTCCCATCACCGAGGCCTGCGAGAGCAGGTTCTCGGCTGAAGTGCAGCGTGGCGGCTTCGAGACCAATACCGCCCGCGTCGGCGTCTCCTGCGAAGTCTCGATGAGCGAGGACTGGTCAGTCGACCTCGGCCCCACGCTCGTCTATGACTCCTCGATCAG
>DATMJP010000027.1:0-20618 GCA_035553815.1 Minisyncoccota bacterium | reverse complement strand
GTATTTGCTATGTCTGTATATCAAGAGCTTGCCGCGCATCCAAAGGTGGTGGCAATAGGCGAGTGTGGGCTCGACTACTATCGTCCGGAAGATCCAGAGCAGGAGAAGGCGCGACAGAAGGAACTCTTCGAAAAGCACATTGCGCTTGCGGTAGAAGCAGACAAGCCGCTCATTATTCATGCGCGTCCATCAAAAGGAACTATGGATGCGTACCGCGACCTTATCGATATCCTGAAAGAGCATAAGCAGGTGCATGGCGATCGTCTGCGTGGCGACATCCACTTCTTTGTAGGCGGAGTGGAAGAGGCGAAGGAATTGGTTGCGCTCGGATTCACCCTCTCCTTTACAGCCGTTCTCACATTCACCCACGACTACGACGAAGTGGTCCGCTCGGTACCGCTCGCTTCGATCCTCTCAGAGACAGATGCGCCCTATGTTGCTCCAGAAGGGAGGCGCGGCACGAGGAATGATCCCTTGGCTGCCATAGACGTGGTCCGGGCTATTGCCCGCATACTGGGCGAGGAGGAAGAGATGGTTCGTACGGCTCTCCTTCAAAACGCAGCCCGTGTCTTTAAGGTCAGCATATAGGCCTTCATTGCGGGGTCAGACTCCGCGTGGTACAGTTCGCCCGTTATGACAAAAAAGGAAATCGAACACGGTGCTGATAGCACTGAGCTTGATCTCGCAGAGGGTAATAACGAAACCCGCATCTACGAGCTCGGCTTCCACATCGATCCTGAACTACCCCAGGAAGAAGTGAAGAAAACGTATCAGGGTATCCGCGAGAAGATCGCAGCCGCAGGCACGGTCATCGCGGAAGGTGAGCCGGAAAAGATTCCGCTCGCATACACCATCTCTCGTTCTGAGACGACTGGTCGTCGCGACTTTACAAGCGCGTACTTCGCATGGATTGCCTACGAGGCGACAGGCGAGGGACACGAAGCGGTTGCTACTATGGCCCGCACCGAGTCACGCATCATTCGCTTCATCGACCTGCGCACCACGGTTGAGGCTGCAAAGCACTCAGCGGAGATGCACGAGATGATGCTCCGTACTCCAGAGGCACCAGCAGAAGAGGAGGAGGGAGACGCCGAACTCGATGCCGCTCTCAAGGAGGCAGGGGTATAATATCGCTATGTATCTCAACAAGGTCCTACTTTACGGCAACCTAACGCGCGATCCGGAACTCCGCGCGTTGCCGTCAGGACAGCAGGTTGCAACATTTGGCCTCGCTACCAACCGCTCTTTCCGTAATAAGGAAGGTCAGCAGCAGGAGCAGACTGAGTTCCACAATATCGTTGTATTTGGCCGTACCGCAGAGGTCATGGGCCAGTACTTGAAGAAGGGCCGTCCGGTGTTCATCGAAGGCCGTCTTCAGACCCGTTCATGGGAGGCTGAGGGCCGCAAGAACTACCGCACCGAAATCGTCGTTGATAACTTCCAGTTTGGTCCACAGGCAGGAGGAGAGCGCGGCGACCGCGGTCAGGCTCCGGCAATGGACGAAGGCTCACAAGATATGGGTCCAGGCGCCAACGACTCCATCCAGTACCCGGATGACGAGATCAACCCAGAGGACATCCCGTTCTAGTTACTACGTTTAAGAAATCATCATGGCATATCAGTCAGAACGCGAAGAGCTCGAGTACAAGAAGTTTGTCGACTACAAGGACGTCGCCTACCTTCGCGAGTTCATGAATTCGCACGCAAAGATCGTGGGCCGCAAGCGCACCGGCATGTCGTCAGACAAGCAGCGCGAGATCGCACTTGCTATCAAGCGCGCCCGCTACATGGGACTTCTCCCATACCTCGCTGCGTAATGCGAGAATGCAAACAATCCTCCGGAAACGGAGGATTTTTGCTTTTTATAGGCGTGCATGGTTATATGAGAAGGCGGCGTCAACAACTGGCGCCGCTGATCCGTTCCTATAGGGGAAATAATGAGAAACGGTAATAAGAAGAGTACGTTCGACACTGCGATCGTGACGCCGATTTTTCTGCTCTCGATTCTGCTGGGTTCAGCAGGATTCGCGGCAGCGGCCACCGCAAACAAGGAGGAGACCGCTCCCACGTCCATTGTGGTTGCAGCGCCTCTTTCTTCAGTGTCAGGTTCGCACTAGAGAACCTGAACTGAAACGCTCCTAAGGGAGCATACGGGCCCGCCTTGGCATTCTTCGCCGGGGCGGGCTTTTCGTTTTATCTGATTCCGTGCTTAAATCGCACAGGACCTGCAGCGTTTGGCTGCAGGAGGGAGGAACCAGAAATGGATAAGTTAGCTGCAGTCGAGCGGATCCTTATCGCGCTGCTGATCGCCATCTGCGTGATTTCGGTGTGGCAGGCCTTTATGGTGAATCGGACAGTGCAGGAAGAAGTCCCGCAGAACGCCGAACTCCACGCAGCCGCGACCAATGTCGCTTCGCGCTTCTGAGGAGGCAAGACGAAAGGCGCCCCGCGGGGCGCCTTTTTGCATCTGCTACGCCTTTTCGACGCGCTCTACGTATTCACCTGTGTCGGTGTTGATCTTGATGACGTCGCCCTCGTTGATAAAGAGGGGAGTGAGTACGCCGGCTCCTGTCTCCATAGTAACGAGCTTGTTGCCGCCAGTAGCGGTGTCGCCCTTAATTGCAGGAGGCGCCTCCTTAACTATGAGGTCCACCTTCACAGGGATAGTGATGGTAATCGGACTCTCTCTGAAAAGAAGCACTTCAACAGGAGAGTTCTGCTTGAGCCACTTAATCTTATCCGCCACAGCAGCTTCAGGGAATGAGAAGCGGTTCTTTGGGTTGCCTTCTTCGGCGAACCAAGACTCGCCGCGGTTCGTGTAGAGGTAGAGCGCCTGCATGCGCGAAATGTCTGCCTCAGGCACGGTCTCAGACTGATGGAAAGAGATTTCGATCACCTTGCCGGATACAAGATTGCGCAGCTTGGTCTGGTTGACCGGCTTGCGCTGCTGCATGCGGAAGACATGTGATGAAAGTACTTCGTACGGATCACCGTTGTAGTCGATGACCTTCTTCTGCACAATTTCGTTATAGGAAAGGATAGCCATACGTGATTGCGGTAACTAAAAAGATAGCCAGGCGGTTATAGAGATTGCCCGGCCGCTCGCACACGGTATGATACAGGACATAATGCGGAAGGCAAACCAGGAGCGGCTTTCGGACTGGGCAAGCCTGTCGGACGGGGAAGTGCTGCGCGTTGCGCGCAAGAATCCTGCAGCATTTGAGGTCTTGGTTGATCGCTATGAAGAAGCGTTCTTGCGTAAGGCAAAGACGATTCTCTACACCAAGGAAGACGCCGAGGAAGTAGTGCAGGACACGTTCACCCGCATATATCTGTATGCGGATCGGTATAAGCCCACCGAGGGCGCAGCCTTCTCGTCCTGGGCGTATGCGATCCTCATGCGTCTTGCGTTCACGCGGTACCAGAAGATGAAAAAAGAACGGGGGAGGACAGCGCCGCTTGAACCGGAGACGTATGAACGCATAGCAGACCCGATAGCATTTGTTGAAGACATGACTGTGCGGGATGAAGTGCTCATGGCGCTCGCGCGCATTCCAGAGGCAGCAGCTCGCGTCCTGCGTCTTCAGTTCCTTGAAGGCAAGACGCATGAGGAGATTGCGGCAGAGGAAGGAAGCACTATTTCAGCCATTAAGACTCGCGTACATCGCGCAAAGAAACAATTCAAAAATTCACTCGAGTATGGAGGAGACCAATAATATCAAGAATACAGTTATGCGACGCGTGCACACCATTCACGCAGTCCGTCCGTTTGTAAGCGGGGCAGCGCTCGCATTTGTAGCACTCGGCATATCACTCTATACGCTTGGACGCCTCGTGTTTGTTGCTCAGGTATTCCGCAATATGCCCGCACTAGGGGACATCGGCTCGCTTACCCGGTTCTTCCTGGACGCATTTCTTACGACCGAGGTCGTGGTGCAGCTCATAACAGTCGCCATTGTGTTCTCTGCGCTTTGGATGGTCGCAGACCTGCTAAAGCTTATGCGGCTTCGCGCGCGCATGGCGTAGCTGCACTCTACCAGTTTTCTTGGATCAAATGAAAAAGAGCTCGGACACACCGAGCTCTTTTTCATAGAAGGGAGGTTATTCGCTTGCGAGGCGCTCGCGAATCTTTTTCAAGATCTCGTTTGCTATCGGCTTATTTTCCCGCAAGAAGGTGCGTGTTGCATCGTATCCACGGCCCATCTTTGTCTCGCCGAACGAGTAGCTTGAACCAGACTTCTCAATGATGTCGTACTTCTCACCAAGTGCGATAAGCTCGCCCTCGCGACTGATGCCTTCGTTGTAGAGAAGGTCGAACTCAGTTGTCTTAAATGGGGCAGCGACTTTGTTCTTCACAACCTTTACGCGTACACGTCCGCCAACCACTTCTTCACCCTTCTTAATTTGCGCTATGCGGCGGATATCGAGGCGTACTGAGGTGTAGAACTTGAGTGCCTTACCGCCCGGAGTGGTCTCAGGATTACCAAACATCACGCCAATCTGCATGCGAATCTGGTTGATAAAGATAACGATGGTATTTGATTTTGCAGTGATCGCGGTCAGCTTGCGAAGCGCTTGGCTCATGAGGCGCGCCTGCTTGCCGACGTGGTGCGCACCCATGTCGCCCTCGATCTCATCCTTAGGGGTGAGGGCAGCGACGGAGTCGACGACGATGATATCGACCGAGTTTGCACGAACGAGTGACTCGACGATTTCAAGCGCCTGCTCGCCAGTGTCTGGCTGAGAGATGAGGAGTTCCTGGAGCTTTACGCCGATCTTGCGTGCGTACTCAGGATCAAGCGCGTGTTCTGCGTCAACGAATGCGCAGACACCGCCTTTCTTCTGCGCCTCAGCAATGGCGTGTAGGGCAAGGGTAGTTTTACCAGATGATTCCGGACCGAAGATCTCGATGATGCGGCCGCGGGGAAGGCCGCCGACGCCAAGTGCCGCATCAAGACCAATAGACCCGGTTGAGATAGAAGGGATGGCCGCTGGCTTGCCAGCACCGAAGGTCATGATCGCTTCGTCGCCGAACTTGCTCTTGATTTCCTTGATAGCGAGTTCTATGGACTTTGATTTAACCTCTCCTTCGGTCCCTTCAATGGCTTCCGCTGGAGCAGCTTTCTTAGTGGTCTTTTTCGCAGCTTTCTTTGCAGGCATAAAATTGGTAGTTACGGAATGAATACGGTGCGCTCGACGCTGGTCTGTCTCCCGAAGCGGTCGGTAGCCGTTAGGGACAGTATAGCGCCTCCCTTAGGAAGCAGGAGGGTAGTCTCGAAACGCCCGTTTTCGTCAATAAGGAACGGCGCTCCGTTGAGCGTCAGAGTCCTAGTATGGGTTGCTGTTCCTGAGATAGTCATGAACCCGTCTTCGATTGCTGCGCCATCAAGCGGCGCATCTATCTGGATATCTGGGCCAAGGAAGAGCGGCGTGGCCTTTATAAGGCCGTAGCCGACGAGAAGGGTGAGGGTGATGGCGGCTAGGGTACGAAACATAGGCTAAAACGGACGCTCGTCCTCTTCTTCCTCAGCAGGAGCGGCGCCACTGCGCGAGAGTACGTCGCGCGGACGGGAACCATCTGCAGGGCCGATCACGCCCTTTTCTTCAAGAATATCCATGAGGCGGGCAGCGCGGGAGTAGCCGATGCGCAGCTTGCGCTGGAGGTAGGAGGTAGAGGCGCGGCCCGCTTCCTCAACCGCAGCCTTTGCATCCATATAGAGGTCATCGTCCGAGTCATCATCGTCTCCCGACATCATGATGGCGTCGTTCGCTTCTACCTGCACGGTATTGCCACCACCAAGATCAAGAGAACCGAGGGTGCCTGCGTTGTGCTGCTTAATGTAGGCGACCACCTTCTTTACCTCAGCTTCGGCGATGTAGGCAGTTTGGATACGGACGGGCTTCTGCATGTCTGCTGACATGTAGAGCATGTCGCCGGCGCCAAGTAGGGATTCAGCGCCTCCGGTATCAAGAATAGTGCGGGAGTCGATCTGGCTGGCTACCTGAAGCGCCATGCGGGTAGGGACGTTCGCCTTGATAAGGCCCGTGATTACGTTCACCGAAGGGCGCTGGGTTGAGAGAATGAGGTGGATACCGACAGCGCGTGACATCTGGGCAAGGCGCACGATAGCGGCCTCAAGCTCGCGCGGATAGGTCTGCATGATATCGGCAAGCTCGTCGATGACAATGACGATGTAGGGCATTGCCTCAGGCATCTCGCCGGAATTCTTCTTTTTGGCTGGCTCGAGCACGGTCTTGTGATACGACTCGATATCGCGAACCTGCTCAGCTTCAAGAATGTTGTAGCGGCGATCCATCTCCTTGGCTGCCCACTTGAGCGACATGATGGCCTTCTTAGGGTCGGTGATGACTGGGGTAAGGAGATGCGGGATGCCGTTATAAAGCGTGAGCTCGACACGCTTCGGATCGATCATGATGAAGCGCATCTGGTTAGGGCCGTTCCTATACAGGAGGGAGGTGATGACTGCGTGGATGGCAACTGACTTACCAGAACCCGTAGCACCTGCGATAAGGCCGTGCGGCATCTTGGCAATGTTTACGTAGTGCGGGGTACCGGTGATATCGCGGCCAAGGCCTGAGAGAAGCGGCTTCTGGCTTGCGGTCCATTCAGGAGCATTCATGACGCCGCCTAGGCCAACCGTTGCCTTTGCTGCGTTCGGAACTTCAATTCCAACTAGTGACTTACCTGGGATAGGGGCCTCGATACGGACCGGGTGTGCTGCAAGCGCGAGCTCAAGGTTGTTCTGGAGGGAGAGGATCTTTGAAAGGCGAACGCCTTCAGCTGGCTTCATCGCATAGCGGGTGACGGTCGGACCGACTGAAACTTCATCCATCTCAACAGAGATACCGAAGTTGAGGAAGGTGCGCTTGATGATGTTTGCGTTTGCCTTGATGTCGCCTACGCCTGGCTTACCCTTGTCTTCGCCGAGCAGGGAGATCGGAGGAGCTTTGTACTCAGCATCGAATGTCGGAATAGCAACATCTCCTGCTGGCGCCTTTGTCTGGTTAAACATAGTGACGACCGGCTCGCGCTCCTCGCTTACTTCTGCCTCCTCCTCTGGAGCTTCTTCCGTCTCTTCGTCCTCTGTTTCTTCATCGCGCTT
This sequence comes from Minisyncoccota bacterium, assembly GCA_035553815.1. Classification (GTDB taxonomy): domain Bacteria; phylum Patescibacteriota; class Minisyncoccia; order Phycocordibacterales; family Phycocordibacteraceae; genus C7867-001. The sequence continues at coordinate 13,494 of DATMJP010000027.1, read as the reverse complement.
GCGGTCTGGAAGGGAAGGGATCTTTACAGAGCCGATCGCTTCACCTGCCTTGCCGGCATACGAGCTGACCGTCTCAAGCAGCGCGACTATGTCGGTTGCGATGACGAGGCCGATTGCGATGAGCGCAAGAAGAAGAATGATAGCGCCGCCGAGTCCGAAGAACTCGGTCGCAGCTTGGCCGACGAATGCGCCAGTTGCGCCTCCCAGGGTCTCAGTAATGATGCCGAGGAAGGTGAGCGTTGCAGACAATATAAGGATGATGCCAAGGCCGGTGAGCGGAGAGATGAGCACACGCTTCAGCATGATGGAAACCCCAACGCCCACTACCAGGAAGGGAAGCAGGAGGGCGCCGATGCCGATGAGGCCAAAGGTCGTGCTAAAGATAGCGGTACCAATAAGTCCTGCCATGCCAAACGCGCCGAGGCCAAGGATGAGTCCAAAGGCGATAAGGAAGATAGCTATGGTCCAGCGAACCACAGCCTTGTATCCGTCTTCCTCTCGACGCTTCCTACGCTTTGTCATTTACCTACATTCTATCACTACTACCCCGCAAAGAGCCCTTACTTTGGTGGTTATTTGCGAGCTGCATCGCGTGTCCGAAGCGACGCAGCGGCCGCCTTCGGTAATCCTTTATGAAGACTTCCCAAACTTGAGTAGACGCGTATAATTGTCCTTAAGTAAAAGGACAAAAGGACAGAGAAAATCCATGAGCGATAAAGGACAAAATAAAGAGACAAAGACGCTCAAGACGCAGACAGCTGCTGGAGGATTCGACACTTTCGTCCTAGAAAAGTCCATATTCTCTAACGTGTTCGAAAAAGACATAAAGAGAATTTACATCTACAAAAAGGCTGAACGGCTTGCAAAGGCTATCCATCTTATCGCCCCAGCATTCCGCCACACGGCCCCTCTTTACGACCGCGTGCAGCGCATATCGGTCGCACTAGTCGATGCAGCGATTCTTCCGCCAGCCACTGCTCGTGAGGCGCTCTCGCGTGAACTGCTCGCCCTCTCAAGCGCGCTTTCGATCGCTCGCACAAGCGGCATCCTTTCGTCCATGAACGCGGAACTTATCGGCAGGGAAGCTCATCTTTTGCTTGAGGAGATCGCAGACTACGAAGAACCGCGCATGTCGCTCCCAGAGACGCAGACCCTCGCTGAGCTTGCCCGGGACGCAGCGCCATCGTTCACAAGTGCGCGTGCCGCAGCAGCACCGCAAGGTGCTCGTCCAACTCCTGCTCGTGTCCGTGACGCAGCCCCTGTTTATAAAGGACATGATAAAGGACATATATCGGACAATGCCGAAAGCGTGGCTGAACCGCGTAAGGCAGACCGTCGAGAAGCTATACTTTCCGTACTTCGAGCAAAGGGTCCTTCCTATATAAAAGATATCTCCACCGTCATACGTGATGTGAGCGAGAAAACTATCCAACGGGAGCTCCAGGTACTCGTCCAGGAGGGGGTCGTAGCACGTTCCGGAGAGCGCCGCTGGACCACGTATAGCCTCCTCGTGGGGTAGGAAAGAGAGCCTGCTCCAAATTGACTTTTCTTCATTTAAGCTCTACTATTCACTCCGTGGTAGGCAAGTAAAGAGCGGGAGGTAGGTATAGGCCGGAGATCGGTCTCTTTCTGCATTCATGCCTCGTACATGTTTATCCACATTCAAAAAGCCCTGTAATTGCTGAGTAGCTCTGTATACTTAGCTATGTGCGATAGGGATAGCGCTCGATTTGGAGCGCAAGTACTTTGACAAGCAACATAGGACCCGTGAGGGTTTCGTGAAAGAGCGGTACAGAAACCGCTCGCTTGTCCGTCCCTATAGCAGGGACTCAGCAGTACGGAAGCACAGGATAGTTACGGATGGATTCAGTACGGAAATGTAAATTTGCCAACTAGCCGATGGGGCGTCGGTCGATACTTCGCCCCGTCGGATAGTGTGAAACTGGTTGGAATTCAGTAGGGAGTTCCCTACGATTACAAAAATGAAAACGGGCGTTCGATGCACCTTTAGTAATTGTGTGTCGGGCGTTTGAAATTACTTAAAACAAAATCAGTTTATGTCTATTGCAAACAGCAATGTTATTGCGAAGGCAGCAGCAGTAGTAGCTGGTCTTGGTCTCGTGTTCTCGTCATTTGCTTATGCAGTTCCTGCACAGGCAGCGACGACAGCCGAGCTTGAGGCTCAGGTAGCTGCGCTCCTCGCACAGATTCAGGCTCTCCAGGGTGGTTCTTCAACCTCAACTGGTGCAGCTTTCACCACTGACATGACCATCGGCGCTTCAGGCGCAGAGGTTACTCGTCTTCAGAACTGGCTCATCAGCAAGGGTCATGCGATCCCTGCTGGTGCAACCGGTTACTTCGGCGCACAGACTGCAGCAGCAGTTGCCGCTTACCAGACTGCTAACGGCATCACCCCAGCTGCAGGTTACTTTGGCCCGATGACTCGCGCTAAGGTAAACGCATCTCTCGGCGGTTCAACCGGCGGCAACGGCGGCTCAACCGGCGGCAACACCTCAGGTGACCTTGAGGGTGGCGCAGGTTCTATTGACTCAACCGACCTTATCTCTGGCCTCAACAACGAGGACGTAGGTGAGGACGAGGAGGATGTAGAAGTTGCTGGTCTCGAGATCGAGGTTGATGACGGTTCTGACATTGAGCTCACGGCAGTTCGCCTTGTGTTCACTCAGACTGACACCAACTCAGGTGGCGCAAGCGAGGACTTCGAAGACGTAGTTTCAGAGGTATCTCTCTGGCTCGACGGCGAGGAGGTAGCTCGTCTTGACGGTGATGAGTTCAACGACGACAACGACTTCACCAAGACCGTTTCTCTTGATGGCGGTGCAATCATCCGCGCAGGTGAGACTGGCGAGCTCGTAGTTGGAATCTCAGGTGTTTCAAACATCGATTCTAGCGACGTAGACTCAGGTTGGTCAGTTGACTTCACTCAGGTTCGCTTCGAGGACGCTGATGGTGCAACTATCAGCGAGACTGTGACTGAGGATGCTCGCGCATTCAACTTCACTACGTTTGCTGATGCAGCAGACGCAGCTCTTGAGCTTTCGCTCACGAGCGGTGACGATGCAGACGCAATCAACGATGCTCGTGTTATCGACATCGATGATTCAGATGACACCGACAACGTAGAGCTCCTTGCTTTCACCATCGAGGTTGAAGGTGATTCAGAGATCACGATCGATGAGCTTCCAGTAACCTTCGTAACTGTTGGTGCTGATGCTGAAGAGCTTATGTCAGAGGTACGTCTCATGTTGGACGGCGAAGAGGTTGGCTCAGAGAGCTTCTCTTCATCAGCAACTACGACGACCCAGGTTGTCTTCGATGACCTCGACGTAACGCTTGATGAAGGCGAGCATGAGTTCACCATTGAGGCTGACCTCATGTCTGACGCTGACACCAACGTTGACAACGGCGACACTATCCAGGTAACCATTGCAGAGGCACAGCTTGAAGCTGCTGACACTGAGGATGAGTCTGGTGAGGAGCTCGCAGCTGGCGACATCAGCGGTTCTGCAAACGGTGACGCACACGGCATCTTCGAGGCAGGCATCATGGTTGAGTTCGTCTCAGCTGACGCAGATGTTACCTACACTGGTGACGTTGCAAACACCAACGATCATGATCGTGGTACGTTCACCATCACCTTCGATGTAACTGCATTTGACACCGACGTATACGTTGACTCATCTGCAATCACCGTTGAGGATGGAAACTCACTCTCAGAACAGGACGTTGATGTTACTGGTAGCCCAACCATCTCAGGTGTTGTTGACACGACAACAGGTGCAACCGCAGGTTCAAACGGATTCCTCGTTGAGGAAGACGAGACCGAGCGCTTCACTGTTACGGTTAACGTAACACCTGCAGCTGATGGCTTCTACGTTGTAGATCTTGAGGGCGTTCTCTACGCGCTCACCGACGTTGATGGTACTCTCGAGTACACATTCAACATGAGCGACTACAAGACTCCGCAGATCTACCTCAACTACGACGCCTAACTGATTTAGTTAGCTCGTGATTGAATAGACGCAAGTCTTAGCAAAAACCACCCGAAAGGGTGGTTTTTGCGTTTATGGATTACTATATATTCATGCGAAAGACGTTAATCGGAACACTGCTCTCGATAGCAATATTTACATTTCCGTTCTTGCCTCGGTTCGGATTTCTTTACGGTGCGGTGAGCGTGAAGGCTCTATTCCTTCTCGCTCTTATAGATCTTGTTGTCATTGCCTGGGCAATCTCCCTCTATAAGAGAGGGGTGCCGTCTCTGCAGATGCGCAATCCACTGATAATGTCTCTCGCACTCGTGCTGCTTGTGCAGTTCATTGCCGCACTTACGGGCATCTACTTTGAGCATTCTTTCTGGGGAGATATTGCGAGATCTACAGGCGTGTTCTTCCTTCTCCATATAGCAATCGGTGCAGTTGTTCTAGCGCACATGCTCCATCCAGCAGACTGGAGCAATGTACGGCGTGCTGTAATAGCATCAGCAGGATTGCTCGCATTCCTAACATTGCTCAGTGCGGAAGGGCTTGGATTCAAAGGGACGGTACTTTGGTTTGATTTCAGCTCGCGTGGGCTCACACTTGGTAATGAGTCATTTGCAGGCATGTACTTCGTGCTGGCCGCAATACTAGGCGCAATAGAATTTGTTCGCACTAAGAATGTGCGTTGGAGGTGGATCATTGGTACGTCCATTGCAGCCATCGCGCTATCTCCGATTATCTTTAACACCGGAATTATTCTGGGCAGGACCAGCTTAGCGGAGGTGTTTCAAAGCCCTCAGCTTTTGCTTGGCCTGACCCGCGCTTCAAGTATCGTGTTCTACGCATTTGCAGCTTTTGTTGTGGGTTGGTGGATAATTTCAAAGATACCTGCTGTGGAGGTACGGAGAGTTCTCAAGGTTGTTGCGTCGACTGTTGCCGTTGCGGGAGTGCTTGTAGGAAGTGCGCTTCATATGATGCCAGGAAGCGTTGTGCAGCAAGCGCTTAGTGATAAAACTACTGTCGCTAGATATATGCTCTGGGAGTCGAGCTATAGCGCAATTGAGGAGCGTCCGTTGCTTGGCTGGGGACCTGAGAATTTCGATCGTGCATTTGAAGCTCACTTCGACAAGCGACTGTACGAGAAGGAAGGACGTATAGAGGTATGGTTCGATAAGGCGCACAATGTCGTCCTTGATACGCTTACAACTTCTGGATACGTAGGACTTCTATCGTTTTTGATACTCACCGGTGCTTATGTGTTCGTCGTCATGCATGCTCGAAAGCGTGGATCTATTGGAGAAGGGGAGCAGTTACTCCTGTTGCTGCTACCTGTTGCACACTTCGCACAGCTTCAAACAGCGTTCGATGTCGTGCCCACATATGCGCTCCTGGCTCTGACTGGCGGATACGTTATATCCCTTAATGGAGGCGATAAGGCAAGCTATACGAAAAAACAATTGCAGACAGGAGCCGTGGTCATAGGAACTATTGCAATGGCAAGTCTTGCCTACCACATCTTCTACGACCTGCCTCGTCAAGCAAGTCTTTCTGGTTCGCTCAGTGAAAGTAGGGCAGAGTTGCGTATTGATGTTATCAATACAGCGCTTTCACGCGCATCAGATTTCGAAGGTCTCCATCGTACGGCCAACCTCTTTGTGGAGAGTGTTTTTGCTGAATTGAAGGATACTGAAAACCCTACTGAAGTTGTGAGTCAGGCGCGTGGATATCTTGCACAGTATCTCGGAGCATACGAGCGATATCTAGATAAGGAGCCTGATCACTATCGTGCCCGTATGCACTACGCGTATCTCCTATTACTTGATACCCAATGGGGTGGGGACCGTGCAAAGGATGCACTTCGTATCGTGGAGTCGTCATACGATCTATCGCCTCGAAATCCCATCACTCACGCACTTGAGGTGATGGCACTCGCATACCAGGGTGATTTCTTAGGCGCGAATCAAGCACTTAATAGTCTTAAAGCTATATCTCCAGATATAACTCTTACGAAAGATATTGAGACATGGCTTCAGAAGCAGGAGCGACAGGCACCGCAGCACTCATTCCTCATCATCAGCAATCTTTAAGAAACAGGCTTAGAGCGCATAAAAAGTACGAGTGTGAGCACTGAGCCAACAAGGGTGGCAAGTAGTACTCCAATTACCAGTCCATACATTCCAAAGAAGAGTGCAAAAGCAAACATAAGTAGGATGCGAACAAATGGCATGCCTGCCTCAAGGAGGTATAGCGCTCGGGTCTTCTTAAACGCCACAAGAGCGGAACGAAGAAGCATGATTGGCGATAGTGCAAGGCCTAGGAACAGTAGCTGGAAATAGGGTATTGACTCTGGATAAAGCGGGAAGAACAGTTGATAGAACGAAGGCGCAAGCCATATGACAAATGCCGTGCCCGGAATGCTGAGTAAGAACAGCAATGCAGTGCTTTTGAGTACGGTTATGCGTGTAGCTTCAGTAAAAGTTTGCGCGCTCAAGTGCGGAATCGCAAGAATACTAATCGGAAGCATTTGATAGGCTTTTGAAACAGGGGTCGCAGCAATTGCGTAAATCGCAAGCATTACTGGACCAAAGAGTATCCAGAGTAGGATCTTATCGGCATTAGCAGCGACTATGGCAAAAGCCTGCATGATAGAGAGATGGGTGCCTAGCCGCACTGATTCTGTATCTACTTCTTTACCTTCCACCTTGAGACTTCGATACAGGACGTATCCAATTAGTGCCTGGGCTGCAAAGATACATACAACGATAACAAGCAGATTATCCGAGAGTATAAGTATAGGAATACTAAACACTGCTAGCAGCAGATAGTATGCAGCGCCGGTGAGTGCACTGCGTCCGAACTGTTTCTTACCTTGCCAGAATGCAACAGCGAGATTGCTGAAAGTATCAGTAAGCGGAACGAATGGTGCAGCGATAAGAAACGCCATTCCGAGTTCCTTATTGCCGCTCAGCCAAGTAAGTGCACCAATTATTAGCGCCAAGAACGAACCAACTAACCCCCACATGAATCGACGTCTCATCATGCTATGGATGGTCCCTTCATGGCCGCGCGCTATCGCGCGCATTAGTGCATCGTTCATTCCAGGCAGCGTCGTTATGCTTACGATGGCGAGTACTGCGATTATTAAGTTGTAGGAACCAATAACCTCACGAGGAACGTATCGTGCCATAACAGTAATGACAGCGAAAGAGGCGAAGAAGGAGACTGCTTTGCCACCTACTATGTAAAGTCCATCTCTGCCGACCTTCTGAATACCTTTTAGTAATCCTGGATTCTTGTCTCGCAACTTCCTCTTGTAGTGGGTAAGTACAAAGCTTGGAGTTTGTAGCAGACTTGAAAGACCCCATGATCTCAATAGATAGCGATGGAAGAGTAGTGGCTTTATCGCTGAACGGGGTTCAAATTTCCAATACGCATACCAAAGGAGAGGAATGTTGCCGAGCATACGGAACCTCTTAGAGTGCTCAATATTCGCTACTGCGTAGTATCTCCCAATCTCCTTGTTAGTAAGTGTGACTGTACAAATCTCTTCGATAACAGAATCCGGTATTGGAGCACCAAGTTCCTCTTTAAGATAGGAAAGCGCAAGGCGAACATCCAGCGTGTAGCCAAATTCACGCGCATGCGCTATTACCTTATTCCAGTCTACTGGAAGGTGCTTTATCAAAAGATAAGAGTCGAGCACCCAGCGGAATGTCCGGTATGTATTACCTTCGGTCCCGTGAACTATCAGATGGATTAGCGTGTCCTCATTGGATAAACGCAGACAGGGGACACCATCAAGATTCATGGGCACAGAATTTTTCCAGAAGCGCTCAGGAAACGAAAGGGAAGGGAGGTCTTTGAGCAGGAGAACGTCCAGAAGTGTCATCCCATGATCTGCAGCGAAGATGTTGTAGTGCACATCAACATCAATACCTCTGCTGTTTCCAAGCTCGGTAGCTTTAATGATTTTGTATACACTTGAAACAGGATTATGACGCTCCGGTGCCCACTCCTTAGCAAAACGCCACCCACGACCTATGAGGAGCTGCGTTAATCGTCTCCCGTCTTCCGGCCGTACCAAAATATCCGCGTCCCCAAGCGGTCTTGCACCCTTATCTTTGTATACTTCAAATATTAAGGGAATTCCTTTCAGCACTAATACCGGGATTTGTTCTTCCTGACAGATCTCAGCAATCTCCTTAGCTGCCTGCAAGTACAATTGATTTTTTACCCATGTTGCCTTGTGTACGCCCTTTACGCGTTCCGTGAGCTCGTCCTTTATTCCTAATGAGTGAAGTCTTGGATATATATACGTGAGGAGTCTTGCCGTTGCGTAATCAATCTCATCCCACACAATAGAAGTCTTCCACGCACGCCAGAGATCAGGAAATGTGGCATCGTCAGCAACAGCCATCTTAAGAAACGTGGCCTCATCACATGTTGGAAAACTCTTTGGATATGGAAGTGCGTGTCGCATTAGTCTTTGTTGTTTCGACGCTCAAGGGCATTCCGCACAACCTTTAGATAGTCCGTTCGTGAGGGACGTTCCTGGATTCCTGTATTTGAATCGTGCACTCGTCTACGATAGAGGATGTCCTGAAGCATCGTACTTCGCATTCCTGCGTCTTGTGCTCTAGTGTTCCAATCAATGAATTCTCCAATGCGCAGTGTCTCATCGAAAGTGCCAACACGATCAACTACTTCTTTCTTAAGTAAACAAGTCCCTGCCACGTGCCCAGGAATAGGTTCAGTAGGGCAGTACCGAATACGCTTTACCTCTTCAGGGAGCTCAGGACTCAGAAAACACTGCATATACGTAAAACACATCTTGAGATCCGGATCCTGATCGAAGGCGGTCAGCTGCTTTTCAAGTTTGTCTTTCTCCCATATGTCATCGGCATCTATAAATGCAATAAAGTCCCCTTTAGCTTCCATGAGGCCCTTATTGCGCGCCTTGCCGATTCCTGCGTTTTCTTTACTTTCTATGACACGAACCCGCTCACCAAATGAATGCAGGATATCTAAAGAGTTGTCTTCTGAGCCATCGTCCAAACAAATAGTCTCTACGTTTGTATAGGTTTGATTGAGTACGCTCCAAACTGCCTCAGCAACATACCTTTCGGTATTAAAGACAGGCATTATGACGCTAACGAGCCGGTCTGATCTCATAAGAACATTGTACGATAAAAGCAGAACTAGAGATTTTCCCTAATAAATCCTCTGATAGTCTGCGCCGCCTCGATGCTATCTCTTCCTAACGCGACAGTGTAACAGGGGAGAGCTGCGATTATCGAAGACAATAACTGCACTTTATTACTCTCTGCTAATGGAAGCTGAAAGAGAGTTGTAGGGATAAGAGCGAGCATTGCTTGTGCTTTCGTTGCTGGCAGGATAGCTGTCTTCTCGGCGTTCATAATTTGAGGAATCATGACAGCTTTAAGTGGCGAGGAATACGCCATTTGCTGAGGAAAGATCGAAGAAAGATATACCACCGACTTTTCACCTTCGGTTTCCGTCACATGCATGGGATCAAAATCATTCCCTTGATATGGCGCAACCTTGACCGAGTTATAGAGACTGTATGCATGTGGCTCTGAACCCCGCGATACTGCGACATAATCATCTGCCAAGTACTGCATACCAACCTTAAGACAAGCGAGTGCGGTTGTTGATTTGCCCGACCCGCCTTTTGCCGTTAATAGGATTGCCTTATCTGACTCGCTGACTACGGCGCCGTGAACTAAATGAATATCCCTTTCTCCAAGTGCCCACTGAAACAATGTGCGGAATGGGGCAGCACGTATCCATACTGGTATATGTGTAGCGTCATACATCCAGAAGTATGCCCGCTTGTTTACAGGATCATACAATGTGATGGTGTCATCAAAGTGCATGTAAATACCGATGAAACTATCTTCGGAGACTCGGTGTGCATTTGTCTCAAGTGAGTGATGTGCGGGAACGCTCCACGGAGGCGCCATCTTCACTCCGGTTCCAGCAGAGTCCCATATATATACGATAAGATCCGGATCGCTAGTGGCAGGCTTTGGTAGGTGAGCAAGCGCGCGAACGAAATGCTCAGACATCAAAGGGCTAAAGGATGTAATAGCAATGGCCAGATCGGCAACCATATAGGCATGATTGGCTGGCGTGTGAGTAACACTAAGTCTCTGAATAGCTGGCTCAACAACCTCTGCAAGATAGGCTCTCGTTATGCGTGTATAGTTTGCAGTTTGAATGCGTGGGTTCATTGATTGCGTTGCTGCGCGCGAAGCACCTTCTTTTCAAATGCTCGAATTTTACCTTGGTGAACTTTCTCGTAGATGTTAGTCAGATTAGTGTCGTGGCGACGATGCTGTAGAGCCGGAACAGGAACCTGAAGTTCTGTATAGCCGCACTCCCTCGAGCGAATATCCCAATCAAGATCTTCTGCGTATACCATTGTCTCATCGAATGGACCGACATTCGTAAATACTGTTGCGTCATACAAGCAGGCGCCAACATTTATGGCGACAACATGGTATTCGCTCACACTTTGCTTCTCAGTGCCTTCGTCCCTTATATAGCGTGTTAGGCCGCGCACAATTGAATGACCTTCCTTTATATAGGGTATTAGGGCGGTTAACCGTCCTTCAGGCCAAAGGTCGTCGGAATCTAAAAGACCAATAACCGATCCGCTAGCGTGTCTTATTCCAAAGTTGCGCGCTGCTGAAGGACCCTTGTTTGGTTGGTTAAGCACCGTTATTTTTGATTCAAAGGACTTGAGTATTTCTGGAGTGGAATCAGTTGATCCATCATCCACAACAATAATCTCAATGCTAGGGTAATCTTGATTTAGTACAGAATTGATGGCTGCACCAATATACTCTTCTCTGTTATAGACAGGAATTATGACTGAGACTAACGCATGCTGCGTTTCGTTATCTCTTGAGTGCTGGCCATCCGGTTTCGTCAACGTCATGAATTGGATCTGCAAGCAACATCTCCTGCATATCCTGGAATTGCTGGAGCGCAAAAGCGTAAAATTCTTGCTTGGTGCCACTATACACCTCTACACTAGGAAGATCTGAAGAGGCGGTCTCTTCTACTAGAAGGGAAAGCTCAACGAGCTGCGCAAGGAGTGTGAGAGCTGACTTCTCAACTAGATCTGGAGACGCATCGAATCTTCCCTTGAGATACTGCAAGAGCTGATCCTTTGTGTAACCTTCCCGAACCTTTTCCCAGAGCACTGAGCCAGTGTTATTAAGGCTGTAATAGGAGCCGTTTTTGAAGTCGATAATTATTGTCTCGCCGTCGAGCATTTCACTAATAATGCGCGATTCGTCAATGCGATATTTCGGATCTTCCATGATTGAAAGCATTGTATCAGGACGCGTGACCGGCGCCTACACCGCCTTCCAGTGGCGCTGTACGATAGGAACCCAGGGCATGTTGCTGAACTTTGGATAGCCAAAAGGGTAACAAACCCGTGCGTCTCGATCATAGGTGTCGTCGGCAACGACGGGATTTAAGTTTCGATTATACGAGAATTCCAAGAACCACTGCGACGGCAGAATCTCTTGCCACCGCAAGACTTCCTGGCCAGATTGCTTCATGGTCTGGTAAATGACACCTTGATCACCATTCATTTCTGCACCGTTCTTGCCTGAATACTCTTCCATGGTGCCCTCAGGATTAGACATGAACCTGTTATAGATGTTCTCAAGCTCAGGATTCTGGGTTGGATCAAACCACATAATTCCGCTGCCATAGACGTGTTGATATAGCGGAGAATCCTTTAACATAACCAATCCATTCCACGGGCCTGCAAGCTCATCAATAGACCCACATATCATTGTGTCGAGATCGAGGTAGAGAACAGGCCCCTCAAACTGGCCCGGCTTAAAGAGTTCGATCTTAGCCCACCAGGCGGGGAGATTATCTGTGAGCGGCTTCGTCTGTATCCCGTCAATCTCTGGATTGTTGGTTAGGCAGACGAAGCGATGAGGTACCGATAGATGTTTGCTTACGCCTGCTTGCAAACGACGCACCCATTCAGCGTTATATGTCGGACTCGGTGTATTTAGTACACAAGCAACAGTTAACATGCGCAAGGGGTTAGGCTTATGGGCATTATACAGAGTCTTTACGAAAAAGCCGGAGCAACCTGTAGGCCGAGATGCGTCTGGTATGTGCTAAAGAAGTACGGATGGTAAGCTTTATTTGAATCTAGACTCACATGCTTGCCACCTTTCTTATCGCGGCGTTTCTCGTAGTGTATGTCTACATTGGCTATCCGCTTGTACTGCGTATCGCAGTACAGCTTTTCAGTAGACCAGTCCGAAAGGGGTACTGTGAGCCTCGAGTTACACTCATAGTGTCTGCCTACAATGAAGAGGCCGTGATAGGGAAGAAGATTGAGAACACTTTTGCTCTTGATTACCCGTCGGAGAAACTCGAGATAATTATTTGTTCTGACGGTTCAACTGATAGTACTGACGAAATCGTTCGCTCATATGACGGCAAGGTCATACTTCATCGCGTAGAAGGGAGGAGGGGTAAGCCTGAGTGTCAGAACCAGGGTGCCGCAATCGCCTCAGGCGATGTGCTTGTTTTCTCAGATGCAAACAGTATGTACGATACCGCCGCGTTGCGGAATCTCATGCAGAATTTTCATGATGAAAAAGTCGGCGTGGTATGCGGCGAGCTGCGATATAAGAAGAATAATAAGAGTGACGAAGGTCTTTACTGGAAGCTCGAGAGATTTCTTAAGGAAGCAGAGAGTGTCCTTGGATCGTGCCTTGGCGCCAACGGCGCCATATATGCTGTGCGGAAGGAGCTCTTTCATCCATTACCCCCTGAGGCGTGCAGTGATTTTGTAGAACCTTTCTATGCATATGATGCTGGCTACCGTGTTGTATATGAAGCTACAGCCTTTTGTACTGAGGTGCCAGGCGACAATGCAGAGGAATTTAACCGAAAGCAGCGCATCATTACGAACTCTCTCCAGAGCATTTATCTAATTAAGAAATTCCTAAATCCGTTCAGATATGGTTGGTATAGTCTTGCGCTCTGGTCGCATAAGATGCTTCGCTGGTACGCCTTCCTGTTTCTTATAGTTGCGTTCATTGCGAACCTGTTTCTCGTTGGTAATTTCTTTTTCCTCACGCTCCTCCTGTTACAGGTTCTATTCTACGTATTTGCGTTTATCGGCATTTTTTCTTCATTCAAGTTATTTTCTATCCCGTACTATTTCATCGCAGTTAATCTTGCCTCCTTCCTTGCGGTTGTCGATACAGTAGTTGGACGGAAGGTTACCTCATGGGAAAAGGTCCGCTAGGATCTTGCTATACTTACGCATATGAGTGAATACCTCATGCACTTTCTCAAATTCGCCGGTGGGTTTGCGGTTATCGTTGCGGTGGCGCTCTTCGGTCTTAAATTGACCGGGACGGCGTAATCTTGTAGAGTACCGGGGTACGGACCGAAGACAGCAGGCATCCATAAGCCC
>DATMJP010000026.1:0-3739 GCA_035553815.1 Minisyncoccota bacterium | reverse complement strand
CCTGGTGGGCCCGCTTTTAAAGATCTAGTGCAGCTAGTTCATCCGGACGTATAAGCATGTCGAATCCCTCCTCAAGTCGTGGAGGTGTCTCGCCAAGTATGCGGTGCATGCGTTCAATGACATGTTCTGGCACATTGCGATCACGCGCGCGATTGCGTTCTAGCGCAACTGGAAGCGATACATCGAAATACACGCCGATGACCTTCTCTGCGCCCATTGCCCGTGCCTCTTCAATAAATTCCCTCCGACCCTTTGGCTTGTACTGGGTTGCGTCAAAAACAACTGAACGATCTGCCTTTAAGGCTTCTCTCATACGGTGGTATGCCGTGCCCCACACCACATGCATATCGCTCTGTATACGCGCATCTCCAGAGATTTCCTCCCGTATCCGATCAGGTGAGATATAGACATAGCCTCGCTCCTGCGCGAACCCTTCTAACAGGGTCGTCTTTCCAGATCCCGGGACGCCAATGCCCGCTATCACTATCCCCATGTAGACATTCTAACAACCTATTGACAGCAAAAACCCTCTCCTGTACATTACGAAGGTGCTTGTGATTTTTCGACCTCGGTCGTCTTTTCGCAAGCACACTGGAGAAACCGCCTCTCGGGGCGGTTTTTCCATTTTACGTACTGCAAATACAAGAAAAACGCCCCAGAACGGGGCGTTTTTCTTATTTCTTTACCTCCTTGAACGTTTCGTGTTTTCGGGTGGTTGGATCAAACTTCTTAAGCTCAATCTTGCGCTCAACCTTCTTCTTGTTCTTGCGCGTATAGATTACGTGCCCGGACGAGCTTTTGAGCTTTATAAGGTGGTCTTGTGACATGGCCTAAATGTAGCAGAAAGGCTTTTTCTAGGCAACTGAAGCCGTCTTGCGAGCACGTGCTGCCGGCTTCTTCTTTACCTCAAAGTGCGGTTCCCCGCCCTTCATAGACACAGTCACCGTACCGCCCTCCATAATGCCCTGGCCGATCATGAGAGATGCAATCGGCGTGAGAATCTTGTCCTGAATAGCGCGCTTCAGTGGACGGGCGCCATACTGTGGATTGTAGCCCTTGTCTGCAAGCCAGACGCGCACGGCCGGATCAATGGAGAGGGTGATGCGCTTTCCGCCAAGGCGCTCAACGACTTCCATAACCTGCTTCTCGACGATTTCGGCGAGCGTCTCTTTGCCGAGCACGTCAAAGATGATGATGTCATCAAGACGGTTCAGGAACTCAGGACGGAAGTGATTCTTAAGCGACTCCATAACCTTCTCCTTAACTGCCTCGTACTGTGCGCTGTCTTCCTTGCTTGAATGACCGAAGCCGATGTTGACCATGCGGTCCATGAACTCAGCGCCGATGTTTGAAGTGAGGATGATGATGGTGTTCTTGAAGTTCACCTTCCTGCCCTTGCCATCTGTTAAGTGGCCACTATCAAGCACCTGGAGCAGGATGTTGAAGACTTCCGGGTGTGCCTTCTCAATCTCATCGAAGAGCACTACGGCATACGGACGATGGCGGATGCGTTCGGTGAGCGAACCTGATTCCTCGTACCCTACGTAGCCTGGAGGTGCACCGATAAGCTTTGAGAGCGAGTGCTTCTCCATGAACTCAGACATGTCGACGCGCACGAGCGCTTCAGGGTCGTTAAACATGAACTCTGCGAGCTTGCGCGAGAGCTCGGTCTTGCCTACACCTGTTGGTCCAAGGAAGAGGAATGAGCCAATAGGGCGATTAGGATCGGCAATACCGACGCGCGAACGCTTCACGGAATCAGAAACGATCTTTACCGCTGGGTCCTGGCCGATGACTGCGCTCTTCAGCTCTTCCTCCATGCGCGCGAGCTTGGCTGCCTCTTCCTCAAGCATCTTTGAGACAGGAATGCCGGTCCAGCGAGACACGACGCTTGCTACCTCATGCTCTGTTACCTCCTCATGGAGAATTCGGCGGGACTTCTGGAGCGCTTTCAAGCGCTTGGTCTTCATCTCCAGATCCTTCTGAAGCATTGGCATGCGGCCGTAGCGTATCTCTGCCGCCGTTCCGAGGTCTGCAGTAGCCTCAGCGTTGTCAGCCTGTACCCGCAACTTTTCAAGCTCGCCCTTTGCAGTGCGAATGCCCTGGAGCACTTCCTTTTCGTTCTTCCACTTAAGTTCAAGTTCTGCGGTCTTTTCGCGAAGATCTGCTATCTCGGTATCAATAGCTTTAATGCGGTCCTTAATTTCCTTTGCATTATCGCTATCCTCGTCCTTCTTCATAGCCGCACGCTCAATTTCAAGGCGGCGGATCTTGCGGTCTGTGTCCTCAAGCAGCGGCGGCTTATTCTCAAGCGCTATGCGCAGACCTGAAGCCGCTTCGTCGATAAGATCAATCGCTTTATCAGGAAGGTAGCGATCCGTAATGTAGCGGCTAGAGAGCTCGACCGCTGAGACGATCGCGCCGTCAGTAATACGCACGCCATGATAGAGCTCGTACTTATCGCGAAGCCCACGAAGAATCGCAATCGCATCTTCGCTTGAAGGCTCAGCCACGAAGATCGGCTGGAAGCGGCGCGTCAGTGCTCCATCCTTTTCGATGTGCTGCTGGTATTCCTTGATGGTTGTTGCGCCGATCATGCGGATCTCGCCGCGTGCAAGCGCTGGCTTTAGCATATTGGACGCATCAAGCGCGCCCTCGGCTGCGCCTGCGCCAACGAGCGTATGAAGCTCATCGACAAAGAGAATGACCTTGCCGTTTGCCTTCTCTACCTCTTTCATAACGCTCTTCATGCGCTCTTCGAACTCGCCTCGGTATTTCGTACCTGCGATCATGAGACCGAGATCAAGCGAGAGGAGTTCCTTATCCTTGAGTGATTCAGGCACATCACCTGACGCAATGCGCGCAGCAAGACCCTCTGCGATCGCCGTCTTACCAACGCCGCCTTCGCCGATCAGAACCGGATTGTTCTTGGTGCGGCGTGAAAGAATCTGGACGACGCGATAAATCTCCTGATCACGGCCAATAACAGGATCAAGGTTGTTCTCTGCAGCAAGCTTGGTGAGATTGCGCGTGTACTTGGCAAGCGCACGGAAGCGCTTCGGCTCTGCGACCTGGCCCTCTTTTGAAGACTTAAGCTCCTTGAGGACCTGGAGCACCGTTTCCTCATCGATACGGAAGCGACCAAGCGCGTCAGCCGCAGGACCCGGATGCTCAAGCACCGCTACAAACAAGTGCTCAGTGCCTACGAACGAGTCGTTCATGCGGGCTGCAATCTTGCCGGCAGCTTCAAGACCCTGCGCGAGGTCAGGGGTCAAATAGAGGTTATAGGAAGGCGAGAGTACGGATGCTGTGTCTGGTGATTCAAGCAGCTCAAGCAGGGTGTCTGAAAGGAGCATGGTATCGATATCCATGCGATCAAGGACAGAGAACACGAGGCTCTCCTCCTGGTGAATAAGGGCGGTAAGAAGGTGGAGCGGACTCACATGGTTCTGCCCGCGCTCAATGGCGAGCTCATGTGCCTTCCGGATCGCTTCTTTCGCCTTGGTGGTGAAGTTTTTGAATGGGGGCATAGGGCAGAAAATTAACTAGTACCTATATAGTAAGACGGATAACCAGGCGTGCGCTTAGCGCCTTGGCCTAGGAAGCAGGCGCGTCAAGGAGCGAGGAAATGAGCTCAGCGCCGAGGTAGACGCCAGGCGTACCTGAACTGAGTCCCACAACATCGCCTGCAAGATTCACTGCTGCAGCACCGGCCGGAACTGCGGGAAGTGTCGTATAT
>DATMJP010000025.1:0-21961 GCA_035553815.1 Minisyncoccota bacterium | reverse complement strand
CGCGTACACTCCCTGCGGTGTCTGGATACTTCGGTAACCCGCTCCCAGGCGGCCGCCTCACCCAGGGTATCCACGGCTACAACGGCGTTGATATCGGTGCGCCATCTGGTACGCCAATCTATGCAGCTGCAGCGGGTACGGTGATAGTTGCGAAATCTGGTGGCTACAACGGCGGATACGGCAGCTACGTGGTCATCAAGCACGGCAACGGTACTCAGACCCTCTACGCGCACATGTCGAGCGTTGCCGCAGGCGCAGGTGCAGTCGAGAAGGGTGCTCTCATCGGCTACGTCGGCAACACGGGTAAATCAACCGGTAACCATCTCCACTTTGAAGTCCGCGGTGCGAAGAATCCATTCGCAAAGTAACCAAAAGCCCCGCTCGTTGCGGGGCTTTTGGTTACTCATTGCAGGTTCATCAATCGCTTCTTACTATATAAACGGAGCAACCCGCTGCCAAATGGCAGCGGGTTGCATGTTTTCTCCTTTTTAGCCTAGGTGTGCCTTGCAGGTCTTTGCTGCAGGGTCTGCATTCAAGCGGTCTTCCTCGATCTCTTCTCCCCCAACTTCGCAGATGCCGTATCCTCCCTCGGTAATACGCGCAAGCGCGCGGAGTACGTCGTTGTAGCGGATCTCAAGGTCATGAAGAATCGCGCTATTCTCGCCGTACCCCTCCATGAGGTCTGCGGCATCATTAGGGTCGGCTTCCTGGCCGGTCTCAGGCGGAAGCGCTTCCCAGTCTGCTGGATTTGAAGGATTGCGACGCCCTAGGGTTGCAAGCTCAGCTTCAAGCTGAGTCTTCTCCTCCTCAAGACGTGCCTTGAATGGTGTTGTATCGATCATGGTGCGAACTGTAGCACACAAGGGGCGTAGGACACCACTAGTTATTAGCAGCGTTGAGCCGGGTGACCAGCTCGAGGAATGCTGCTTCGTCGCGGGCAATGATGAGCGTTTCTTTGTTGTAGTAGCCGTAGAGCATGAGGCTGCGCCCATCCGCATCGCGCAGGATGCGTACGTCGTAGTTGCGCACGATTGCATCAACAAATTCAACGGGTGCGACAGCGGGAGGCGGAATAACAAATGGGGTCGTAGAGCTTGTGGTTGTCGTTGCTATGGGTTCCGGTTCGCTCGCCACTGGCGCATTTGGATACGATGGATAGAGCTGAGTGAGTGATGCCCGCATATCCTGCTCCCACGCGAGCATACCGGCGAACGTGCGTTCGTATGAAGATACTTTGAGAATGAAGAATGGACGCGTTTCACTGCCTGCATGCACGATACCGACAGTACTCTCTGGGCGGATGTTGCGCATGAGTATGTCTGGCGCAAGAAGTGGTAGCGCCTTTACCAGCGCACCCCCTGACTGCGGAATACTCACAGGAAGTCCGTTTGGTGTTGAGCTTGCTGAAGTTATGTACGTGATAAGCACATTCCCTTCTAGAAGGGGCTCGCTTGCTGCCTCACGAAGCTCGCGCATGAGCTCGGTACCGCTTACGCCGGTGAGTTCGACTGCTTCGTCTGCAGGAATGACGGATGGCACGCTCGGCAATAGAGAGACTGTCTCGTTTGAAGTGCCAAACACTTGGAAGAGCGTGAACGCGAGTGCTCCGCCACCAAGTACGAAGAGCAGGATCGCAACCAAGACTGCAGGTTTTGGACCTGAACGAGTTACTTTTGTCGTGCGTGCAACCTCGCGAGGCTTCGTGTCGGCTTGCGCTGCAAGTACGGAGAACGTGGATGCTTTGCGGTCATCAATACGCTTAGCGAAGTCAGTACTGTAGCTGTGGAACGGCGATGGCGCAGCAGGCTCTGCTGGCGATGGTGGAGGTGGTACAGGGCGTTCCGTGCGTACTGGAGGAGGCGGCACGGGTGGCGGCTCTGGCCGGGTAGCTGGTGGCGCGTATACCGGTGGCGGTGGCGGAACCGGTGCGGGCGCTGGCGGCGGCACAGGTATCGGCGGCGGCATCACCGGCGCAGGTTCTGGAGCTGGCGGCGGAAGCGGTGTAGCAATAGGTGCCTGCGCGCGGTTCGCTGCTTTTGCCTTTAGGCGTGCAAGTATTGCATCTCGTTCAGAGTCCCCTGTCGGAGAGGACGCTTGTATTGGAACAACTGGTCGTGGCGGCATCACCGGCGAAGGTTCTGGAGCTGGCGGTGGCGGTGGCGCTGCTTTGCGCTCTAATACCGAGACGGATCCCTGGGTCGGTGCGTCTGAGAGATCCATGATCTCCTCTTGGTTGCTTAGGCCCGCTTCTGTGATGAGGGATTCATCAACTTGTGGAAGCGTCACGCCGTCGGTCGTCTGCTTTGGTTCAGGTGCCGGCGTGGTAGGAGTTTGTCCGGGTGGTGGAGTCGCGGCGCCTTTAGCACCTCCCTGCTTTTGCAGGGCGGCCATGTCCTTCGCGAACGTACGGATGTAACGCGAATTGTCAGTGAGCTCTTCAGGCTTGTCGTTGTTCGTGTCCATGTAAAGAAACCGGGTATACAAAGTATACCCGGTTTCTTTCGCTATGCGCTTAGTGCGCTCTGGATTTCTTTATCCGCGATGTCCGATGAGGAACTTCTTCGGATCCTCGCACATGTCAGTGAAGGCGTGTGCCGCTTCTTTGAGCTTCGCTGAAGATGAACGGCCGAATGAGATGACCTCCACCTGACAGCCCTCATTCATATCAAGGTATTCGATGAGCGGCACGAAGTCGCCGTCCCCTGTCGCAAGGATGACGGTATCAAGTTTCGGTGCGAGCTTTACTGCGTCTATGGCAAGACCGACGTCCCAGTCCGCTTTCTTTGCGCCGTCTGAGAATACCTGGAGTCCCTTAACCTTGGTCTCGATACCAATCTTGGTGAGCGCTTCAAAGAAGTTGGACTCTTCCCCGCTATCGGTTGAGATGACGTAGGCAATAGCACGCACGAGCGTGCGTCCTCCTACTGCTTCGTTAAGAACGTTTGCGAAATTAACGCGCGTTTTATAAAGATGTTTGGCACTGTGATAGAGGTTTTGAGTGTCTATGAAAACCCCGACACGCTGCGCTGGATGCTTAATAACTGGCATACCGCTTGTGTATTAGAAATCGTATTAAAAGGCGTGGCATGCACGCAGAACTATAGTAGCACCTGCTCATGAACGAAAAACAGCCCGTGTGGGCTGCTTTCGATTACTTCTTCAAACCAAGCTTCTTGATAAGCGCGTTGTAGCGGCGCTTGTCAGACTTCTCAAGGTAGCGAAGATGTGCGCGACGGTCTGCGACCATCTGAAGAAGACCACGACGTGAGTGGAAATCCTTCTGGTTTTTCTTGAGGTGCGATGTGAGCTCCTCAATTTTCCGGGTAAGGATAGCAATCTGGACATCGGCTGAGCCGCTGTCAGTGTCATGGATGGCCGCGTTCTTAATTACGGCCGTCTTTACGCGTTTCGTAAGCATTGGCGTTAATTTACCACACCTTGACTATTTATGCAAGTGTTCCCTTAAAAGCAGTAGCGCGCCGGATCTTGGTATGGATGGGGGCCTGATTCCTGCCTTCTAGCGCGTATGGCGATCTGATACGGATCTTCGTACACAATCTCATGGCTCAAATCGTCATATGCGACAGTCTTGAGCACGAGTTCGCCCAGACAGGCCTCCTGCGTTGCCTTGATAGTGGATTCAAAGCGCTCCCTCCCCTCTTCAGTGAAGTAAAACTCAACATGCTCCTCTGTGATCGAGGGAAACAGCAGCCATTTCGTTTTCTCGCGTATTGCCACAATGACTGCGCCTAGTGCAAACGGTGGCTGGCGATCAAGATAACGACGAGTTGCAGAGAACGTACCTTCACCTGTAGTGGTCATATAGCGGTACGTCATGCGCATATACACATACTACAACAGTGGAACCAGGGCCACATATTGTGCGACGCTGCTACACTGGTAGGTATGAATGTGGAGGTCGCAAAGCGTCAGTTCCTTGAACACACAGAAATTGAGCGCGGTCGCGCCGTGAAGACTATAGAGAACTATGACCACTATCTCGACCGTTTCTTTACCTGGGGTGCAATTAAAGACACAAGCGAGATAACTGAGGAGAAGATTCGCGAGTTCCGCCTTTGGCTCAACCGTCAGCCAGGTACCGGGCGCGATACGATGAAGCGGCGGACGCAGAACTACTACCTCATTGCGCTACGCGCGTTTCTGAAATTCCTCAGAAAGCGTGATATTGCGAGCATTTCTCCTGAAAAGATTGAACTTGCAAAGGTCCCTGAACGCTCGCTCGATCTTATTACTGAGACCGAGCTCAACCGTCTGCTCGCTGCGGCAGATGGCACTGATGAGAAAGCATTACGGGATAAGGCTATTTTAGAACTTCTCTTCTCTACCGGCCTTCGTGTTTCCGAGCTCTGCTCGCTTAATTCAGATCTCGATCTCTCTCGAGATGACTTCTCTATCCGTGGTAAGGGCGACAAGGTACGCGTTGTATTCATATCTGACGCCGCAAAAGACGCGGTGCGCGCGTACCTAAAGGCGCGTAAAGACATGCATGAGGCGTTATTTGTGAACCATGCTCCCGGCAACAAGAAAAATGAGCGCATCACTCCCCGTTCTGTGGAGCGCATGATCAAGATATACGCTGCAAAAGCAGGCATTACAAAGAAGGTGACGCCCCATGTATTGCGCCACTCGTTTGCAACCGACCTCCTTTCAAATGGTGCTGATATTCGCTCAGTGCAGCAGCTGCTCGGTCACGCATCTATCAACACCACTCAGATCTATACCCATGTGACAGACGCACACCTGCGAGAGGTGCATAAGAAGTTCCATTCACGTAGAAAGTAACTCCTAAGGGTATAGAATGTGCTCATGCGCATAGTCTCCTGGAACGTCAACGGTATACGGGCTGTACATAAGAAGGGTCTGTTTGAGCCTTTTATCAAGCAACTGAAGCCAGACATTATTTGTCTTCAGGAAACTAAGGCGGAACAGCACCAGTCCCCTGTCGACCTCATGGGCTACGAAGAATACTGGCATTCCGCCACAAAGAAGGGCTACAGCGGCACCGCCATATTTACCAAGCAGGTACCTGAAGATGTGCTCTTTGGCATACCAACAGACATTGTTGAAAAGTATGGCCTATCCACTGATTCATATGGCGATCCTAATGAGGAGGGCCGAGTTATCGCGGCAGACATGGGCCAGTTCTATGTCGTTAGCGTATACACACCAAACGCAAAAGACGACCTCTCTCGCCTATCGCTCCGCCATACGCAGTGGGATCCGGCATTTCTTGAATACATGAAGCGGCTGGAGGAAGAAAAACCCGTTATATTCTGCGGCGATTTGAATGTTGCCCACACTCCAGACGACCTGGCTCGTCCTAAGGAAAATGAGAAGAATAAAGGATTTACGAAGGAAGAACGCGAAGGAATCCAGACCATTGTTGACTCAGGATTCGTGGATACCTTCCGTCTGTTTACACAAGGAAACGGCCACTATACCTGGTGGAGCCATTTCGCAAACGCACGGGCGCGCAATGTTGGATGGCGTATTGACTACATATTTGTCTCAAAGAAGTTTTCCACAAAGGTAAAGAAGGCTGAGATACACGACGACATACTCGGCTCAGACCACTGCCCCGTTTCCATAACTCTTTAAGGACATAAAGGACATTATCCCCACATGTGTCCTTTACTATGTCCGATATAGGAATAGTATAGATAACAGGTCGGGCTACCTTATTCGCGAGAGTATCGTAGTTCCGAGGGAATTCGTTGCTCTTTCTTGTACCTTCTATCATCAGACGTTACACGTGTAACACCGCCGACCACGACCTTCGGGGCGTATCCCCGCTACTAAAAGAGGCTCTGGCTTCGTTCCACGTGAAAGACAACGTCACTTCATAAAGCCGCCTAGGATCGCTACCCTAGGGGATCACCATCATCATTTTTGCCCTCGCTCCAACCTTCGGTGGTCCCCCCAGCATATGTCCGGGCGGCTTTTGCTTTATATACGTTGCACATGAAACATAGCAAAAAACGGCCATTTAGGCCGTTTTTTGCTGTTCCACGTGAAAGGAACCTACCTGTTTCATGTGAAAAGTCTAGGTAACGTGGTGCTTATCGAGAATCCTTTTGACTTCCTCTTCCTCCTTTTCCTCCCGCTTTCGCTTACCAGCATCTCCAAGCTCCTTAAGCTCAGTATCTGAAAGCGCTAACAATTCTTTAGTCCTTGAGTCCAAATACTCCTCAGTATTGCGGTTTGGATCTTCAAGTACCTCCTCAAGCAGCGCATTAAGGGTCCAACCGATACGTGGTCCAGGTTCCACGTGAAAGACTTCCATGATCCTTCCGCCGTTTGTTTTAAGCATGCCTACGGAAATAGGGTCTCGAAGCGCCTGTTCCACCATTGCCTTGTACTTGCGGAACCGAAATGGCTGCTCCTTAGGTCTGCCGGTGCCGATACGGTCACAGATACGCAAACTAAGCAGATCCCAGATATTGTCCTCGCCGACGTTACGGATCATGCGCCGTACCGCTGAGAGGGTAATCTGATCAGGATCTGAGAAAAACATGTGCCAGCGCACTAGTTTGGTCACTTTTTCGATAGTTTCACGTGAAAAGCGAAGCTCTTCGAGGACTTTCTTGGTTACCCTGGCACCCACAACTTCATGCCCATGGAAGGTCCAGTCCTTCTTCTCATCAGACCAGCGCCTCGTCTCAGGCTTGGAGATGTCATGGAATAGGGCAGCCAGTCTCACATCGAAGCCCCATTCCTTATCTGCTGCATGCTGAAGTGCCCGCATGAGATGGCCGAATACGTCATAGCTATGAGCTTGGTTCTGATCGACGCCGATGCCGCGGGAGAGGTCAGGAGCGATATGGTCGAGAATGCCAAGTTGCTGGCAAAGTACGAATGCCATCATCGGCTGCTTGGAGGAAAGGATACGAATGAACTCATCACGTATACGCTCTTTAGAGATATGGCTTAGGTTCTCAGCCTTTGCCTGGATAGCTGCAGCGGTCTCTGCATCAAGGGCAAAATCAAGCTCTGCCACAAGGCGAATCGCGCGCATAAGGCGAAGTGCATCTTCCTCGAATCGCTCCTCAGGATTGCCCACCGTCCTTAAGACGCGTACTTCGATGTCCTTTTGTCCTTTATAAGGGTCAATTATCTGTCCTTTAGACTCATCATACGCAAGGGCATTGATGGTGAAGTCCCGTCGCGCAAGATCCTCCTCAAGATTATCCCCAAAGGTAACTGCGTCAGGGCGTCGCTTGTCCGAATAGCCGGTTTCTGTGCGATAGGGTGTGACTTCGATCACTTTGACTGTCTCATCAGTAGTTTCACGTAGAACACCTACCGTGCCGAAATCATTGGTGTAGAACGAATCAGGGAAGAGGCGCTGGATATCTTCTGGTTTTGCGTTCGTGGTGATGTCCCAGTCCTTTGGCTTTCTGCCGAGGATAAGATCACGCACACAGCCGCCAACGAGATAGGCCTCAAAGCCGCCAGAACGGAGACCTTCGGCAACGGCGCGGACTTCTTCTGGAATAGGGAAGTTCATTAGAAAAATACTAGTATGACAGTGGTGTTTCTCCTAGGTCTCCCGTAGTATGGGTACACGCTCTCGTGGTGAAATGGATATCACATCGGTCTTCGGAACCGCTGTTCCAGGTTCGAGTCCTGGCGAGAGCACATGGCACATAGTGTTACCCCTGGCTTGGCACAAACGCTCGTGAGCCGCTTCGGCTCGCCGCTTTACGTCTATGACGCACTAACTGTGCAAAAGCGCGCTCAGGAGCTAAAAACAGCCTTCAAGGGACTTACTGTGCACTACGCGGTGAAGGCAAACGCAAACCCTGCACTCCTTGAACTTATCAAGAACGAGGAGCTCGGTGCTGAGGCGGTAAGTCCTGGCGAGATTCTCATTGCACGGCGTGCAGGCTTTAAGAAGCAAAACATCAGTTTCACCGGTCCAAACCTAAGTGAAACGGACCTGCGTTTTGCTGCAGAGCATGCAGGAAGAGTCCATCTTGACTCGCTTACGCAGCTTGAGATATGGGGAAGGCTGCGCCTTGGAAATACCGTTTCGCTGCGGGTTAATTTAGGCATTGGCGCAGGGCACCACGAGCATGTACGCACAGGAGGCGATGGAAGTAAGTTCGGTATCACAGAAGCAGACTTCCCGCGTGCGCTCCAGCTCGCAAAGAAGCTCAACGTCCGTATTACTGGGCTCCAGCAGCACATTGGCTCTCACGTGCCTGACGGGAGTGATTACGTAGAAGGCGCTCGTCTTCTTCTAAAGGCCGCAGAGCAGTTTCCAGACATAGCGCATATCGATTTTGGTGGTGGACTGCCGATTCCGTACGAACCGAAGGACAAGCGTGTGAACCTGGGATGGATCGGTAGGGAATTGCAGGGCTACATGCGCGCGTACGCAAAGCGAACGGGTCGTACGACTGAGTATGCAATCGAGCCTGGCAGGTATGTTGTCGCGGAGGCCGGAACGCTTCTGGTTACGGTTACTGACGTGAAGCAGACAGCAGCGCATGTCTTTGTGGGAGTGAACTCAGGCTTCAATCACCTTATCCGGCCGGCACTCTACGGCTCATACCATGATATCGAGAATCTCTCGCGCACTACCGGACAGCTCACCTCAATAACCGTCGCGGGCAACGTGTGCGAATCTGGCGATGTTTTCGCCTGGGACAGGGAAGGGGTGGTGCCGCAGCTAGGAGATATCCTCGCGATCAGGGATGTTGGCGCCTATGGCATAAGCATGGCTTCAACCTACAATCTGCGCCCGCTGCCGCGCGAGATACTCATAAGCGAAGGAACGCTACGCGACATCTCCTTCAACCGAACGCCGTTCCTCATACGTTCCTAGAAATACTCTGGAATTATTACGGCGCCATGCTATCATCCATGTCACGCGGATATGGTTTAGTGGTAAAACGCGTCCTTGCCAAGGACGAGTCGGGAGTTCGATTCTCCCTATCCGCACCAGTGAACACAAAGGCGCCTACGTGGGCGCCTTTGTGCGTAATTTAGAGCGAACTTATTTAGCCAATATTCATGGTTCTTTTAAAATATGGCGTATCTAAGCCTTATATTCTTTAAGGACGCTTGTGGACAAACCTGTGTGTACTGGGGATAAAGGACACTGCATAACTCTGTGGATTCTGTGCATAAGTCTGAGAAAAACCGCGTATCCGAGCCACAAATGAAAAGGCCGAGTTCATCCAATCTATAGGAAACTGGTTCGGACATGGAAAAGAATGAGGAAGATGGTAGGATAGGCGAAACCGGGGTGTCGTATACCGGTAGTACGCTTCCTTTGGGAGGAAGATGACGGAGTTCAATTCTCCGCACCCCGACACGGTTTGTATCATTGCCACTTCACTGGTGGTTATCTATACCTAGTACGTACATGAAGGTCTACTCCTGGAACGTCTACTGTTACAACAAGAAAATCACGCAGGTCTGTAATTTCATACAGACGCTTGATTTTGACGTCCTATGCCTTCAGGAGGTAACACCAGGGCTGCTCGAAAAGCTCAAGAAGCTTCCGTACGAAATTGCGTACCACATAGACGTAATCCGCCTCTACTCGCCAAAGAAAGAGGAGCTTAACTACGTGGTCATACTCTCACGCCACGAGATGATCTATCGTGGCACGCTCCAGTTCCCGGACATTCCATTTCCGCTCCACACCAGAATATTCGTAAGAGTCATGAGCAGATTCGGCTGGTCGCTCATAACAGAGCGCGGCTCCGTGTACGCCGATATTCGCATCAAAGACAAGGTAGCGCGTGTCTTCTCGACGCACCTCACGCTCTGGGGGCCGGGCAATAGGGCAGAGGAGTTCGAGGTGCTCATGAAATTCAGAAAGCCTGAGACGCCAACCATCATCGGTGGTGACTTCAATGTCATTGAATCCCCGCCACACA
This sequence comes from Minisyncoccota bacterium, assembly GCA_035553815.1. Lineage (GTDB taxonomy): Bacteria > Patescibacteriota > Minisyncoccia > Phycocordibacterales > Phycocordibacteraceae > C7867-001. The sequence goes on along the minus strand of DATMJP010000025.1, from coordinate 12,047 downwards.
AGATCATTAGCTGGCTGCTTGGTTCGCCGGTACGAGAAGCGCTCCCCTGGTATCCGGAGCGCGCAGTGTTTGAAGAGCGCTTCAGGAAGCATGGGTTCAAGAATCCGCATCGCGCGCAGGTGACGCACAATTTCTCGCGCTCTCAGCTCGATCACATCCTTATCTCAAAGGATTTAAAGACTACGCGCGCATGGGTGCATCCGGATCTGCACGGTTCAGACCACTACCCGGTAGGGGTAGAAATCGTGTTTCCTGACTAAGATCCGTCTAATGCGCGTACGAGAGTGCTGCGCAGGCCAGACACGCTCTCAAACTCAGACACGCGGCTTGAAAGCGCGCCCTTAAGGAAAGCCTCGATACTGATGCCAGTATCGTTCGCGAAGCTTCTACGCATGTGGGTAGGTGTGATAGCGTTTATGTTCCTCGTTTCGTAGGGACCTTGGTTCGTGGAGGTCGTTATCATGGCGATGAGTTTCCCGTCTTCGCTTACGACGCCACCGCCTGAAGAGCCGGTTTGCGCTGCGACGCTGCCACCGAGCGATATAAGATCGACGGTGTTTGTGGTGAAGGTAAAGACGTTCTTGACTGAGGTCGTGACGATGGTCGTAGGAAGCGATGCGCGGACCTCTTCACTTGAGAGCGCCTGTGCCGCATACGCGCCAATGATCGCCGTGTCACCTTTCTTCGGATCAGTGGTACCGACAGGGATATACGGGAATGAGGAAGGAAGGGAAGCGCCTGTCGCGCTTCCGGTTATTAGTAGGAGCGCAAAATCATGCTCGCCGGTGCCGCGCGGATTCTGGGCGATGAGCGTGTCAGGATTCTTCTTGATCCAAGTCTCAGAAATAAAGATTGGCTTTGCGGTGTATGCAGTGCGTGCTGGGTTTCCGGTGCGTATGGTGCACGAGATGCTCCCCGGGTCCGGGTAATCACTTAAGAGGTAGTACTGCGCTGCATGGGCAACAGTAAGAATGACGCCGCGGGGATCGATAATGATGCCGCTTGCTGACATGCCTCGTATCTTGCCGCCATTTCCGGTGCAGAGGATGTTCACGCTTGCTGCCTGCACCTTGGCTGCGATGCTCGTAGAAGGCTTTACTGGTTCTGAAACAATGGGCGCTTCAACGGGTGTGGGCAAAGCGGGGGTCTCTGGCGTTATCTGAGGAGGAAGGATTGGCTTTGGAGCAGGGATAGTGGGCGTAACTGCTGCCACGGGCGGCTTTACTGCAGGCGCTTCTGGCGTTGTGGTTGCAAGTGGTGGCGTGATCGTTGGTACGACCATCTGATCAGGAACCAAGGCCTCAAGCTGTACATAAAACGGGGTCGTGCTGCCTATGGCTTCAAGGGTGGCGATTGGAACCGCAGGAGAAGGCGGTGCTTCATCAAGCGGCACGCTGCTAAACACAATGACAAAGCTCGCAACGATGAGCGCTGCGCCGATCCCTAGATAGGACACGAAAGGCATACCCGTATGCTACGGCAAACTGCCTAAAAATACAGCAGGCCGCATGTCTGCAGCCTTTTTTAAAGTATGGTATTCTCGCACTATCGCGGGATTAGTTTAATGGTAGAACAACAGTTTTCCAAACTGTGAGCAGGAGTTCGATTCTCCTATCCCGCACCCAAATTTTCTCCCCGTCTTCATATACGCGTGCGTGGTATCTTTTTTGTATACCCGTTCGGTAAGATTTATTAAGTTAAGCGATTTAGCTATGTCTTTATCATCCATGACACGACACGGTCTTGCGCTCGGCACCCTCGTACTGCTTCTTGGGGCATTTGGTGCAACGAGTACGCATGCGGCTACGTGTACGTTCACCGAGGATCTTGATCTCGGTTCCCAGAGTGAAGAAGTTCGCTGTTTGCAGAAGTATTTGAACGCCAATGGCTACAACGTAGCTACCTCAGGCGTAGGTGCGCCTGGTCAGGAGACCAGCCTTTATCGCGAAAAGACCCAGGATGCCGTGCGTCGCTGGCAGGTCGCGCTTGGCATTAAGCCGGCAACCGGCACTTTCGGCCCACTTTCGCGTGCGATGTACAAGGCGATGAACGAATCAGGTGTTACTCCGGCAGTGCCAGCAACGCCTGCAACGCCAACTACTCCCGCAATTCCTGCAACACCTGCTGTCCCAGCACAGAGCCAGGAAGAGCAGGAAGCGCGCAAAGCGCTCACTGACGCGCGCAAGCAGTTCAACAGCGCAAACAGCGAGATAGACGAAGCAGAGGAAGATGATGAGGATGTCGACGAAGCAGAAGACCTCATGGAGGAAGCGGTCGACGAGCTCTTCAATGCGCTCTACGCCTATCTCGATAAGGATTACCGTGATGCGCGCGAAGGTGCGTTCAATGCCATGGATCTCATCAGGAGCGCGCGCGAGTCGCTCGACACCAATAGCGGCAGTGATGAGGATGAGGCTGAAGAGGCACTAGAAGACGCCGAAGACCTTATCAGCGAAGCATGGGAGGAAGTAGAAGAGGCTGACGAGGATGGGGAGCGTGTTGGCGAAGCCGAAGACCTTCTCGACGATGCCGAAGACCTTCTCGACGATGCGCAGGACGCATTCGATGACGAAGATTACGACGAAGTCATGGATCTCATCGATGAGATCGAAGATCTTGTTGACGAGGCACTCGATTCTATCTAAGAGTTACGTTTATGAAACAAAAAGGCGCTGCAGGGCGCCTTTTTGCTATCCAGCGTATGTCGCCCAGCATCTCTCAAGCTTCTCTTCGGTGAATTCGCTCTCCATGGCATGGCTAAAGTAGGTCTGGAACTCCGGAGAAAGAGTTCTGTACACATAGCGTTCTTGCCAGCGCTTTCCGCGAATGTCATCGATAACATAGTCCTTCGACGTAGTGAGCTCGCCGAAATCAACTTGCACAAGGCTTCCTGTAGAATCGATGCCAACATTCTGAGTAAACAGGAATGAGGTTTCAGAGATGCCGAGTGTCCAGAGCTGGTGCGTAAGAAGCATGTAGGCGTCTATCTGCGCGCAATTCTCTTCAAAAGAGTGTTTTCTGAAATAAGAACTAAGCATAAGCACGTTGTCTTGCGTATAGGAGCCATCAGCATTGAACTGAGGATTGCCGAAGAGAGCACGGTATGAGGGATCCTCTATCTCTCGTATACGAGCCACCGCTTCGTCTGCCTGCCGATTGATGCGCGTGTACTCCCTGATGAACTCTCTTGGTGAGAATGTGCGTCCTCGCAGTAGTCCTGCGGCTATGACAAGGCTCTGCTCGAGAAAAGGCCGCCGCTTCTTGAGGACGCGCCCGTTTCCAAGGTCATACACCACATATTGCCATCCGCTGCCGATGCGCTTCATACCAAAACCATCGCATACAGGCACTAATATGCCAAAAGCGTACAATATCCCTATGGAACCCCTCGCAGCACGCATGCGCCCAGAAACGCTAAAGGATGTAGCCGGACAGGAGCACCTTATCGGTGAAGGGAAACCGCTACAGGTGGCGATCGAGAAGAAACATCGCTTCTCGTTCATTCTCTGGGGACCGCCAGGTAGCGGCAAGACAACACTTGCGCGCATCTACGCACGCGCGCTCAATGCTGAATTGTATGAACTGTCTGCGGTCTCAGCCGGCAAGGATGATATCCGAAAGATCGTCGCAAACACGCAGCCAGGCTTACTGGATAGGCCGAGGGTCTTGTTTCTTGACGAGATACATCGTTTCAACAAGTCTCAGCAAGACTTCCTGCTTCCGTACGTGGAGAGCGGGGTGCTGACACTCATCGGTGCTACGACAGAAAACCCTTCGTTTGAAGTCATCCCTGCGCTCCTTTCGCGTGCGCGCGTGTTCGTGCTTGAACCGCATTCAGAGGAATCGCTCACGAAGGTCATAAAGCGCACCAAGATAAAAGTGGGGAAGGACGCGTTCGCATGGCTTATGGGGTACGCTAACGGCGACGCGCGTAAGCTCCTCACTATTCTTGAGGGCACGCAGAAGCTATACGGTGCAGTGACGGTAGAGAACCTTAACAAAGCGCTCGAGTCGCCGCACCTGCGCTATGACAAGAAGGGAGACGAGCACTACGATACCGTGAGCGCATTCATCAAGAGCATGCGGGCAAGCCAGCCTGATGCCTCTATGTACTACCTCGCCCGCATGGTGGAGGCAGGGGAGGATCCGCTCTTCATCGCGCGACGCATGGTTATCTTTGCATCCGAAGATATAGGCCTCGCGCAGCCAACTGCACTCGTTGTTGCAAACGCAGTGTTTCGCGCTTGCGAAACCATCGGCTACCCAGAGTGTGCCATTAACCTTGCGCATGGCGCTGCATACCTTGCTAACGCGCCTAAGACAAAGTCTGCGTATGAAGCGCTACGTGAGGCGCAGGCGGACATTGCGCGCTACGGCAACCTTCCAATACCAAAGAAGATACGTAATGCGCCGACAAAGCTCATGCAGGAGCTTGAATACGGGAAAGGGTACGAGCGCTATGACGAAGAGAGCTATATGCCGGAGAAGCTTAAGAAGAAGCGCTACTTTCCAAAGAAGGATTAGATTCAATCTTGAAGTGTCTATAGAAATCACTAATGGGTCCTTCTACGTGCATTGGTAGAAATAGGGGTGCGCTCAAGAGCTCTGAAGGGGTGGCAAACTTCTGACTCTCCATACGTTCAAGAAGAATACGGGCAAGATCCTCCTTAACATTTGAACCACTATCAAGGAACTGTCCCCACACCGTAGTACCTTTGCGCCATAGCTCTGAATTACTGTCAGCGCGCGCATTTGCCAAATACTCACCAGGAAAGAGCCGCCGGTAGGCCTCTAGGTTGTATAGCCACGACCGGCCCTCGACCACAGCCGCGTCAGAATGATTCTTCTGTATATCTTTTAGAACATCCCTCATCTCATATTTTCGGTAGGGAACTTTACTGCTTGAGAGAGGACCATCTGCACTGTACTCAGCGTTCATAAAGTGAATCTGCGCCGCTTTACGATGTGCATCGTAATCATAAGCAAAACAACCAAAACGACGACCGCGATTATAAGAGAGAGGCCAGTCGCCTACAGTCTCTAGATATCTCGCATAAGAGATATCGAGCATGGTGTCTTCAGTTACTCCTTCGATAAGATGCGGAGGCGCGCCATCTTCTCGTTCATCCCATTGGTAAATATGCCTATTAATAAACGGGGCATACTCCTCCACCATATTTAATAGTGGGCGCTCTGCATGCTTTGCCATCTTTTTGGCAAACTCAAACTGCAGTGTAAAGAAATCACGTGCTATAGGGATTTCCTTGTTGCCTTCCCAGTATTCTGCAGTTGCTACTTCAGCCGCAGGCGCTACATCCTGAGAGATTCCTTCCATGTAGTCAGTATAAAGCAAAACCGCCCCGCTATGTGCGGGGCGGTTTTACAAAGCGAACTACTTAACTGCGTCCTTAAGTGCCTTTGCTGCGCGGAACTTAGGAGTGCGCGTAGCAGCAATCTTGATGGTTTCGCCAGTGCGAGGGTTGCGACCAGTGCGAGCTGGGCGTGCCTTTGCGCTGAAGATACCGAGGCCTGCGATTGAAACTTCATCGCCTGACTTAAGGCCGGAGGTAATGCAGTCGATAACGGCCTCAACTGCACGGTCTGCATCAGCACGGGTGCCACCAAGGACATCCTGAACCTTTGCAATGATATCTGCTTTGTTCATAGGGGGTGTTTAGGGTTTAAAGTCACCCTGCGGGAGGGTATGTCAAAAAGTATAGGAAATGAGCCATATTTAGCAATAGGCTCGAAAATAAGTGGGGATAGCGCATAAATTTGACTTTTATCTAATTTTGTACCACAATTATCAAGGGAAATACGGAGGAGAGACCACCCATGGCCCAGTTCTACGACTTCATGACGCTGCAAGGCCGGTTCGACTACTGGAACAACTGTCCAATTCTTTGTTTTTTGCCGCATGCGGCGGAATACGAGGACCGGCCGGTCATCGTTTTCCTCAGCGACCACGCTGATGTGACGCGCAGCGAGCTCTACGAGTTCACCGTGAAGATGACGAGACAGGCAACCTACGTGCTCGACGGCGTGACCTATCGCGTCGGCCATGCCGCGCATATACGTCGGCTCGACGCTGAGGAGGGCACGAGGATGGACTACCTTCTGCACAACAGTACTGAAGGAGGAACCGTCACGCTCGGCGACCTCATCGATCCGGAAGTCGCCAAGCGCCTCCAGGCCCTGGTCTCCTGATCCGCCGTCTGCCAAAAGGAAAAACCGCCCGCCGGTTCTTCACTGGCGGGCGGTTTTCTTTTATTTAGCGAGCAAATTCAACGACGCGGTTTTCGCGGATGATGTTTACCTTTATTTCGCCCGGATATTTTAGCTCTTCCTGCACGCGTGCAGCGATTTCACGCGCCATTTTATGCATCTGGAGATCGGTGACCTTGCCTGGATTCACAAAGATGCGGATTTCACGGCCTGCAGAGATGGCGTAGCTCTTCTCAACGCCAGGGAAGGCGCTTGCGATGCGCTCAAGATCTGAGAGACGCTCAAGATAGCGCTCAACAGTATCACGGCGTGCGCCGGGGCGCCCTGCAGAGATCGCATCAGCGACCTGTACGATCATGGATTCAGGCGTTTCATACGGATACTCTTCGTGATGCGACTGCATCGCCTGGATAATGCGCGTATCAACGCCGTACTTTTCAAGAATACGGCGGCCGATTTCGACATGGGTGCCCTGCACCTCGTGATCTACTGCTTTGCCAATATCGTGCAAGAGAGCGCCTGCGCGTGCAATTTCAGGGTCTGCGCCCACTTCTTCAGCAAGCATGCCGGCAATATGCGCCATCTCAATTGAGTGCTGCAGCACGTTCTGCCCGTAGCTGGTGCGGAAGTAGAGGCGGCCAAGGAGCGGGATAAGGCGCTGGTCAAGGCCGACGACACCAACCTCATACGCTGCCTCCTCGCCCTTCTGCTTCATGGTTTCTGCGACTTCCTGCTTTGTTTTCTCGACGGTCTCTTCAATCTTTGCAGGCTGGATGCGCCCGTCTTCGATAAGTTTCTCAAGTGCCATCTTCGCAATGTGGCGGCGAAGCGGATCAAACGAGGAAAGGGTGATGCGGTCAGGCGCGTCGTCAATGATCACATCAACGCCAGTCGCGCGCTCAAAGGACTTTATATTGCGTCCTTCTTTACCGATGATCTTACCCTTCAATTCTTCTGAAGGAATCTGCACCGAGAGCGTCATAACTTCTGCGTTCACTGGCGCGGCCATGCGGTGGATCACCGAAAGCAAGATGGAGCGCGCTTTTGATTCAAGCTGCTTCTTGCCATGCGCATCAAGCTTCTGCGCACGTGCGAGGATAGACGTCTCATACGCCTTCTCCACCTCCTTCACAAGCAGGTCGCGCGCCTCTTCCTCAGAAAGGTGCGCAAGTTTCGAGAGCTCCATGCGGCGATCCTTAAGCAGCTTCTCTGCCTCACGCTTCAGATTCTGTGCTTCTGCCTCGCGGTTTTTAACCGTGTCTGCTTCTTCGGCGATGTTGCGCTCGCGCTCGTCGAGGAATGCCTCACGTTTTGCAAGGCGTTCTTCGCGCTCGCGAAGCGGGTCAAGGCGTTCCTCCTCGATCTCGCTCACTTCTTCGCGTGCTTCGTCAATAATGCGGTCCGCGCGCTCTTTAGCCTCAAGGAGCTTACGCTTCACTTCAAGTTCAAGAGAGCCGCGCTGGCCAAGTGCGATCAAGAGACGCAGCACATAGCCAAGCGCGATGCCTGCCGTTCCGGAGACCGCAAGCAATATAAGTACAAGTTTAATAGACATAACCAGGGAATGAGCCGTTTCGAGCGCACGAATGCTCAAGAAACGGTAAGAAAATCAAAGTAATGCACCACAAGGGTACGGGCTCACCATACGCCAAAATGAGGGTCGAGCCAAGTTTTACATACAGTATGTGTCGCTTCGATTAATGCTCTCTACGCGCGAGCTTTAAAGAGGAAGAAGTCGTGCGTATTGATAAGGCAAAGCAAAAGCGCCCGTGGTATTGGGCGCTCTACTTTTCCTATTTGCTCTTGTATACCTGGTCGATGATGCCGTACTTCTTCGCTTCGTCTGCGGTTAGGAAGAAGTCGCGGTCCACATCGCGCTCGATTTTCTCCAGCGGCTGGCCGGACTGCTTTGCAAGAATCTTATTCAAGCGATCACGAAGCGAGAGGATGCGCTTGGCGCTGATCTCGATGTCTGATGCCTGGCCTTCTGCGCCACCATGGGGCTGATGGATCATGATGTCTGCGTTTGGAAGTGCAAAGCGCTTACCCTTAGCGCCTGAGGCAAGGATGATTGAGCCCATCGATGCCGCCATACCGACAGCAACCGTCGCGACGTCCGGCTTCACATGGTTCATAGCGTCCACGATCGCAAGACCTGAATGCACGTGGCCACCAGGGCTGTTCACATAGAGATAGATATCCTTCTTCGGATCTTCCGCTTCAAGGAAAAGAAGCTGAGAAATGATGAGGTTAGCCACATCATCGTTGATGCCGCCACCAAGAAATACGATGCGCTCGCGAAGGAGGCGTGAATAAATGTCATACGCGCGTTCACCAAACTGTGATTTTTCAATCACCATTGGAACGAGCATGTTTGCGGAGGGAATGTGTTTCATGGCCATAGTGAGGCAATAGTATCAAAAAGAGAGACGTTAGTGAAAAGGTAGTCTTTCTAGAACTTCTGACTCTCGATTTCCTCACGGAGCATCTGCTCTTCTGCAATGCGCTGGCCCCAGGCGTAGAACGCGCCGGTTACGATCATGCCAAGCATGACAAGAATCACGATAATAGTGCCCCAGGACGCATTTCTGCTTGCTGCCTCCTGCACCTGGCGTACATGTTCCGCATGTTCTGGAAGGAGTTTCTGGTCTTGATTCTGTTCCATGTCTATACAGTATACCGGGTACTGTTTCGTTTCACATAAGGAAAAGCCCCCAGGAACTCCTGAGGGCTTTTCTCTTAGTAGTTTGCGCTACTTCTTTTCTATATACATCTGCGCTGCGCGCGTAAATGCAGCTTGCGCAGCATCCCTGCCTTCGAATTCACCAACCTCAACCGGCTTCTTCTGGATCTGCTTGTAGGTCTCGAAGAAGTGGGCGATCTCCTTAAGCGTGTGCGGGTTCACATCGTTCAGGTCTTTCACGTCAGCGAAACGAGGATCGTCGGTCGGTACGGCGATAACTTTCTCGTCTGCTTCACCGCCATCGATCATGTGCATGATGGTAACCGGACGTGCGCGCACGAGGATGCCAGGTGCAAGCGGGTACGTGGTAAGAAGGACCACATCAAGCGCATCGCCATCGTCCCAGAGGGTCTGCGGCACAAAGCCGTAGTCAAAGGGATAGTCCTGCGCTGAGTGCATCACGCGATCGAGCGCAATGATGCCGGTTTCCTTGTCAATTTCGTACTTATTCTTTGAGCCCTTATTGATCTCGACGATGACATGCATCTCGTCCTTCGTGCCCGGAGCGATATCGTGCAGTAGGTTCATACGGGAATGATACTACGCCTGATTCTCTGCCTGGCTCTTGGTTGTGACGTCGCGATCGTCCGGGTTCGCGCTCGAGCCGTCGTCTGCGATGACCACCTCGTCTTCAACGGTAAGCGTAGTTGCCGATCCGTCTTCGTCAGTGGTGATAACTGACTCAGTCTCTCCGGTATCAAGACCTACTTCCTTAGCGGGGTCAGTTTCAAGCGCTTCCTCAGCGTCTTCAAGTGCAACCTCGGCTTCGGCAACGCGCACTTCGCCAGGGCGCTGCGCGTCCTCGTTCACTGAGACTTCGTCACCGTTAGATTCAGCAACGTTCTCGCCGCCTACAGAGATAATGTCGATGTTCCAGCCGGTGAGCTTAGCGGCAAGGCGCACGTTCTGGCCGCCGCGACCGATTGCAAGCGACTGCTGGTCTTCAGACACGGTTACGGTTGCGCGATGCTCCGCTTCGTTAAGCTCTACCTCAAGAACGGTTGCCGGTGAGAGCGCCTCCTTGATGAATGCAGACTGATCCTCAGACCATTCAATGATGTCGATGCGCTCGCCGCCGAGTGCGCCCATAACGGTTGAGACGCGCACGCCGCGCTGACCTACGAGTGAGCCGACCGGATCAACATGCGGATCAAGTGAGGCGATCGCAATCTTAGTGCGGCTGCCTGGCTCGCGTGCAAGACCCTTTACTTCAATAGCGCCTGAGGCAAGCTCCGGTGCTTCCATCTCAAAAAGCTTCACGAGGAACTTTGGATGTGAGCGTGAGAGGCGTAGGTAGACGCCGCGGAATCCTTCGTCCACAGCGTAGAGATACGCCTGGATGCGCTCGCCGTTGCGGTAGCGCTCGCCCGGGATCTGCTCCTCGTACGGGATGATGCCGGTTGCACGGCCAAGATCGATGAAGATCGCACCGCGCTCAACGCGCTGCACAATACCTGATACGATCTCGCCCTTCTTGTGGCCGAACTCTTCGAGGATAGAGAGTTTCTCTGCCTCGCGAATCTTCTGGATCACCACCTGCTTTGCAGTCTGCGCCGCAATGCGACCGAAGTCGTCCTGCGGCTCAAGCGGGAATACGATCTCGCCGCCAACTTCAGCATCGCGCTTAATGCGCTTCGCGTTCTCAATAAGAATATGCTTCTCCTCGTCATAGCGGGGAAGCTCGCCCTCCGGCACTTCTTCATGCTCGTGGTGCGGGTGGACGTCAGGAAGCTCCTCATCGGGCTCCGGGAAACGAACCATCGACTCGTCGACGATCGTCTTTACCTGTTCGAATGACACCGTACCGGTGTTCATATCAAGCATCGCGCGTACGATCTGTCCGCGCTTGCCGTATTCCTTTTTATAGGCGGTTGCCATAGCAGACTCGATCGCCTCGATCATAGTCTCCTTGGTGATACCGCGTTCCTCGAACTCTCCCAGAACCAGATTGATTGTCTTTAGGTCCAACATACTTCCTGTATTTAGTTGTCGCACTTTCTTAAAAAGAAAGGCCCGCGGGTGCGGACATTTCAGATACCAGAAGGGTACCATACCTCTATATAGTGTCAATGAAGAGGGTTGACATATATGATATGATATGTATCATATTGCCGTACTGCGTACGGGGCCGAAAGCCCCACTACCAAACCCGGTAGCTCGCACTGATCTTTCGAGCTGCCACATCTGAGGAGGGGAAACCCTAATGAGCGATCACCATCACAACAACTACAGCCGCGGCGCCAAGAAGAAGGGAATCCACCCGCTGATCTGGGTGCTCATCATCATCGCCATCATCGCCGGCATCTGGTACTTCTTCATGCGCACGCCGGCCGAGGCCTTCACCATCGGCGCCGGCGAGGGCCTGGTCCACTACGTCTCCTACCAGGAGTCGATCGACCGGGCCGAGGCCTGCGGCCTGCCCGTCTACATGGGCAAGGGCGCGAGCGCCGTGCAGATCACCTACGACGAGGCCCGCGGGCTCGAGTCCATGACCGATCGCGTCCAGGTGACCGTGCCGCTGCAGATCGGCGACGTCTTCGGCCCCAAGGTGGACGACTGCCCGGCGCGGACCCTGTACCGCTAGCCGGGCGCCAACCCACCACGGATTCCTCTAGAGTGAAGGAGCTAAGAAAAAGCGTCCCGCGCAACTTCGGTTGCGTGGGCGTTTTCTTTTTTCGCTAGTTGTTGCGATAGCGGGTTTAGGAGTATTATCCTCCTGTACTAAATCAGGGTTTCGGCCCGCCACACTAACCAGTGGCAAAAGCTCTTTGCCACGTTTCGGGGGAACTACCATGAATGATTCTGAACGGGGCGCAGTTGAAGCCCAGGACCACGAAGCTCTGTATGGGGCAGAGCAGGAATCACAAGATCCCGTCCAGTTCTTCGCCAGCGACATCACGTGGCGATGGATTCAGGTCCTCGCTGCAGGACTGGCTGCGGTGGTTGTTGCAGGCATGTATGCGGCGAGCAAGCTGCCACCTACGTCTTCGCACTAGGCGCATGAAAGACGTCCCGCGCGACTCCGGTCGCGTGGGCGTTTTCTTTTCATACACATATATACGTACGAGCGAACAACCAG
>DATMJP010000024.1:0-11555 GCA_035553815.1 Minisyncoccota bacterium | reverse complement strand
ATCCTTCGCTGTGTTCATCGCACGATGTGCCTTGCGAAGTAGTTTGAAGGCCTTGCGAGCCTTCCCCGATTCGGCGCTTGCGTGCGCCAGTTCGAGTAGCCTTTGCGCGCGCTTGTGCGCGCGCTCATCACCGCTGACAGCGGCATGGTTCTCGACGACCGACAGCACGATACCCTCCCTATCTGCCCATACCGAGAATACTGCTGAGCGCTAATAAGTCAATTAGCGTACTGCGTCGAGCGCTGCTTTTGCATAGTGGACGATGGTTCCCTTTATTCCGTACGCAGGGTCATCGAGCTCCTCCTTGGTAAACCAGCGCATCTCATCGCTTACCTCCTCGTCTCCCTGAGATACGTCGCGTGAGGTTGCGCGCGCAAAATAGATGAGGGAAATGTGCTTATGGGTTTCGTTGATCGGATGAATGTTCATAAAGGGCGCAGGGAGCAGCTCCTCATATTCCCCGCCTTCCCCTATGGCCGGAATCTCTCCATGCAGTTCAACCGAAAGGCCCGTCTCTTCCTTTGCCTCCCGCACTGCGGCTGCTGTCGGCGTCTCATCAAGTTCTATGTGTCCGCCTGGCGCAAGCCAGAGCTTGTACTTGTCGTGCTTGCGCAGCAGCACAGCACCTTCGTGCACTATAAACACGTCAACGGTCCAATCGATCTTTTCATGGAGGTGCGGCATAGGGTTAGAGGTTACGTACAATAAAGTCTACACGCTCAGAGACCGACATCACAGGCACATGCTGGATTACGAGCGGCAGAGATTCATACGCACGCACATGGTGCTCGTGCAGGTGCTCAATCTCTTCCGGCCTTTCCGTACGGTAGTACTCCGGTATGTGAGTGAGTGGCGCAAGCATGAATACTTTTTTATAGGCTGCCCCTTCCACTTCACGCGTCACATCCAAAGGTTCAGGGAGCGCATTGAATGCAAGGAATGCGCGTGCATCAGGGCGGCCTCTATCAAAGAAAGCGATTTCATCGCGCGCGAGCGCACCCTCTTTTTGTCCGAAGCGTGCAAGTATCTGCCGCTGGAATGCGAGCACATCGCCGCGCACTTCTTCGAGCGTCTTTCCTTCAGCGAGTCCTTCATCAATTATCTCTCGCGCTGCTTCAGGAACGATCGTGTAGCCGCGCTTCTTGAGCTCTTCTATTACCGTGGTCTTGCCTGAACACACACCTCCCGCAATTGCGTACCAATTAGTCTGCATGGCGCTCTTTCTCGCGCACTGATTCAAGTACCGCGTCTATCTGCGCATGGAGCTCTTCACGCGTCCCGCTGTTAGTGAGAACAAAATCAGCCATCTTCATTACTCCAAAGACGTTCATGTCCCACGGCTCAAGTGCGTTCATTTCACGATCCTCCTGCTCAACAAACTCTTCAAATGTGACTCGGTCAGTAATAGAAGCGCGCTCAGTTATGCGCTCATAGCGCAGGCGCTTATCGGCATCGACCGCAAGAATATACGCACCGACAGACTGCAGAAACTGCGCCTCGCCTATCGCGCGAATCGATTCAATGATGACATCCCCGCCGTCTTCTGCTGCCTTATTAAAGAGCGACTCGATGACGTACGCTGGCCCATGCTGCTGCCGTAGATCGTTCGCCACCATGCGGAGCGAGCTACGGTCCTCAGGCAGTTTACGACGGCGAATTTCTTCAAGAATAAACTCGCGGGCTGAGAAATACTGGAAGCCGCGTGTTTCTACGAGATACTCGACTACCGTACCCTTCCCTGCGCCATTGGTACCGGTTACGCCGAAGATCATAGCTACTTATTCTTAGGAGCCTTGGCTGCAAATGCGTGAGCAAACGGAATGAGGAGCGGGGCTGCAACAAGAATTGATGAGTATGTACCTACGACGACGCCTGCTAGAAGCACCAGGGCAAAGTTAAAGGTTGCCGGACTGCCGACGATGAGAAGCGCAACGAGCGCGAGGCTTGTAGTGACCGAAGTATTGATAGAGCGCGTAAGCGTTTCCATTACTGACGATCCCACAACCTTCTCGAACGGCTCTGCGATATTCTCGCGATCATTGCGTGCGAGCTTCTCGCGGACACGGTCAAAGATAACGATCGTGTCGTTCACGGAATAGCCGAGGATCGCGAGGATCGCAACCACGAAGAGTGAGTCAACCTGGGCGCCAGTAAAGAAGGACCAGACGGCGTAGAAGCCTGCTGGTACGAGTACATCATGGACAAGGATAAGCACCACGATGAGTCCATAAACCCACGAGGAAATCGGTCGCGAAACGCGGCGGAACGCCCAGGCAATGTAGAGCACGATGGCAAGAATAACGGCGCCGAGCGCCCAGAGCGCTTTCTTGGCGAGCTCTGCACCGAGTGAGGGACCAATTGAATTGAAACGCTGCTCCACGATCGGCGCCGCACCATTGTCTGAAAGCGCTGCAAGGAGTGCGTCATGTTCCTCCGGAGAAAGCGTATGCGTCTTAAGGAGCACGCCCGCGTCCCCGCTCTCACGAATAACGACGTCTCCGAATGAACCGCTGGCTTCTATGCGTTCTCGTATAGAAGCGAGCTCTGGCCTTCCCTCGGTATAGGAGACTTCAACCAAAGAGCCTCCGGTGAATTCAATAGAGAGCGGCAGGCCAAGAAAAACAATCGCCGCTATAGAGCCTGCGGTGAGCAGACCTGCGAGCCAGAAAAGGAAGATGCGGTAGCGTGCGATAAACATACTTATGGTTTTAGTCTAAATCCGGATCCTAGGAGCATGCGGGAATTGCCCTTCATATCTTCAGGAAGAAGAGCGAGCAAGAAGATACGGGTTATGAAGACTGCAGAAATGAGCGATACGATGACGCCGAAACCGAACACGAGTGCAAATCCCTGAACAATCGAAGTGCCCAGCCAGAACAGAATGATCGATGAGATGATCATCGTAAGGTGGCCGTCACGGATTGCCGGCCAGGCGCGGCCAAAGCCTATGGTAAGCGCCTCACGCACCGTCTTACCTGCGCGGAGTTCTTCCTTCATGCGCTCAAAGATGAGCACATTCGCATCAACGGCCATGCCGATTGAGAGGATGAGGCCCGCAATGCCTGAGGCAGTGAGCGTCACGGGAATGAACTTGATGATCGCCAGGTTGATGAGTACGTAAATGACAAGCGCAACGGAAGCAACAAAGCCTGGAAGGCGGTACCAGAGGATCATAAACAGAGCGACGAACGCAAAGCCGATCATAGCAGCGAGAAGTCCCGCATCAAGCGCGGCACCGCCGAGCGTAGGACCGACCGAACCGCTTGAGACGAGTTCAATAGGTACGGGAAGCGCGCCGAAGTTTAGGTTCTGCACGAGGTCGCGCGCTTCAAGCGGCGTGAACTGTCCAGTAATGGTTGCGATGCCACCTGGGATCGCTTCGCGGATTACCGGCGCAGAGATAACTTCCCCATCAAGGAAGATGGCGAGGATCTCGCCCGTATGCTCGCGCGTGATCTCTTCAAAAAGCTTTGCTCCCTCTTCGTTGAAGTTAAGAAGGATCACCGGCTCGTTTGCTGCCGTTCCACCAGTAGTGCCGCTTGAGAATTGGAGCTCTGAATTCTTCAAATACCTGCCAGTTAGACCGGTCGTAGTGAAAAGTTCGGTTGAGGTGCCCGCAGTGCTCGAAGCCAGCTTGAATTCAAGTACCGGTGTTGCACCAATGGCATCAACGGCTGCCTTCACGTCAGTCACGCCAGGAAGCTCGACGATAAGACGGTCCTCAGGGTTGCCTGCAACCGCGCTTCCCTGCTCAAGCTGCACCACCGGTTCAGCGACGCCGAAGAGATTCACACGACGATCGATAATATCGCGCAGCGAATCAAGCGCTCCCTTTTTGTCTGCCGCGAGCGTTGAAGTGTCGGCCCGGTATACAAGCTCAGTGCCGCCTGCAAGATCGAGACCGAGCTTTACCGCGTACCGGTTGCCTGGAGTGTTTGTACTTAGCACAAACCACGCAAGAAGTGCGGCGAGTATAAGTACCAGTACTGCAGGGAGTATGCGCGAGAGCGCTGATTTCATGAAGCTAGTGTACGGTTTTCTCTGAATTACGCAAACGGGCAAGCGTCACCACATTTCGCATTAAAAAGGCTACCGCGATAGGCCCTACCCCGCCTGGAACAGGGGTAAATAAGCTCGCCTTGTTAGCAGCATCGCGGTCTACATCGCCCGCAATTGAGCCGCCAAGTTCGCTCGTTCCAATATCGATCACTATCGCACCGACCGGAATCATCGCTTCCGTTATGAGTCCCGGCACGCCTGTGCCGGACACGATTATCTCTGCGCCTTGAAGCGCTTCGGCCAAGTCACCCGCTTCTTTGGTTACGACCTCCACCACTGCGCCCTGTGCCCGCAGCCACTCAGCGACCGGTACGCCGACAAGCCACCCCTGCCCCACCACTACGGCATGCTTTCCCTCGAGTGCTACAGCGTTGCGGGTAAACAATTCTTCAATCGAAGCTGCGATCGGATGCGTGAGCGTCTCTGCCTCCCGCGTATAGGGAGAGAGCACGTCCGCATCCTTTTCCTGCGGAATTTCTTTAAGCACGCGCATGAGGTCAACTGATTCAGGTAGAGGCAATTGAAGTATGACCGCATCTTCCTCTGCTCCCTTGAGTGCTGCGCAGAGCGCGTCCTCGGAAATATCTTCAGGGAGCTCGTGCACGATCATCGCTATACCAGCGCTTTTTGCATGGCGTTCCTTCATTGCAAGGTATGAGCGCGTTGCTGCGTTTGGCGCCACAACGAATGCGCCAAACGAAGGCACATGTGAAAGCGCGCGCGCTTCCTGCGCCGCCTGCTCAAGCACGTCTCGTGCAATTGCTCGTCCGTCAATAATCATGATTTATGCCTGCGCTTCTCTTCTGGAACGAATCCTTCGTACGCGCCGTTGGTGTAATAGAACGCGTCAAAGCTCTCGTATGCATAGGTGTGTCCAAGCACGCGCGTTGCCTTAGTGCCATCTACCGCAATTGGATACGAGTATCCGCGCCAGCTCCCTGGTGCTGTTGGAATTGTGCCGCGCGTCAGATGCCACATCCAGAAGAACGGAATGCGCACCATCCAGGGACTGACGGGAAGCATGCGCTTCCCCACTGCGCGCGCCATGTCAGGACCAAGCACTGCAGGACCAGGCGGCGCCGCATTGAAGACTTCGTATCCATACACCAATTCGCCAAACGAAAGACGCTCAACGATGGCTGCGATATCGTCCTCATGCACGTACTGCCGCAGCCAGAGCGGCGTAACGGGCACCCATGACACCATAAAGGAGATGAGGTCATACAGGAACGAGCGTTGCCCCTTTAGACTGCCAGAGAGCGCTGCCTGGAGTCCAAAGCGAATGCGCATGAAGCGGCCGCGTGGGCCGGTGATAGCAGCAGGGCGCACGATAGAGACGGCAACCTGTTTGTTACTTGCCTCGTACTTCTCCCTTAAGTGTTCTTCTGCAATGCGCTTCTCTTCTGCGTAGAGGTACTCAGATGCACGGAACGGCTCTTCCTCGGTATAGCGATGCTCCCGCGTATTGTCTGAGAATGCGCCATACGAAGCGACTGTAGAAAAGTGCACGAAGCGCTTGACGCACTCCTCGCGGAAGACAAAATCAAATACGTTGTCTGAACCGTCTACATTCCACTTCCATGTTGTTGCGCGGTCGCCATAGAGTTCGCGAATGTGCCAGGCTGTGTGCACCACAATATCCGGTCGATAGCTTGCTACTTCCTCCTGCCAGGTATCGTCTGCAGTATTTGCGCAGATATAGACGAGCTTAGTGTTACCTGCAAGCGCTTCCGGAAACGGCTCCTTATCAAGTCCGATGACGCGCTCCACGTCATCGCGGCCTGAGAAGTGCTCCACGAGCATGCCGCCTACGTATCCTGCAGCTCCGGTGATAAAAACAGTGTGCATACTCATAGATAGAGACTACCAGGTACTGATCCTGAAGAACATCCTTTTGACCGTCTTAAGCGCGATCACGATATCAAGCACGAACGAACGCTTCTTGATGTAGTAGAAATCGTACGCAAGACGGATCTTGGTTTCTTCAATAGACTGCGGGCTTATATTGCCCGGCTCATAGCTCTGGTTGATCTGTGCCCAGCCAGTGATGCCTGGCTTCACTATGTAGCGGATGTTGTAGTACGAGATCGATTGTGCGAGGCGCTCGCCGAGCGTGCGGATGTCATTGCGCGGTCCGATGAGCGAAAGCTCGCCCTTGAGCACGTTTATAAACTGCGGGAACTCATCAAGCGAAGTGAGGCGCAGAAACGCACCCACCTTCGTTACCCTATTCTCTCCCTCCCCTTTCCATGCGCCCTGGTCATTACGCTCCATGCTGCGGAATTTATATGCTCGGAGCGGCACGCCGTACCTGCCGATGCGATCCTGGCGGATAAAGAGCGGACCTGGTCCCTCAAGGCGCATTGCTACGTATATGAATGGGATAACGAGAAGCGTCACCAAGCCCATCGCGAGCCCGCCGAGGATATCGATGGCGCGCTTTGCGAAATCGTAGTAATTCGATGCTGGAGACGATACGTTCTTCAAGAACCAGTCGTACTGCAGGAGCGAGAGCGGTACGCGGTCGAAGACCTCCTCGTACACTTGATAAAAATCAAGGAACGCATAGCCGGGCGTGACGAAAGAAAGCTCATACAGGCGCGGCAGGAATGGACGCAATGAATCCTGATCGGTATCAACGACAAGTGTCGTGACCGAGGCATCGGCGAGCTCTTTTGCAAAACTATCGAAATCACGCGCAAGTGATTCGGTGCCTGCTACCACCGGGAATACGATGTGGTACCGGTCGTTGCCGTTTACCTCCTGCGCAAGCTCAGTAATCTCCGGACCGTCACCAATGAGCGCTGCACGCTCGCGTACCGATGGAAGCGAGAATCGCGGGAAGAGCCAGAGGCGCCATGCAAATACTGCAGCCACTGATATGACCAGGTAGAGAAGAAGATTTGTTTTCGGCTGAATGCCGATCGGAATAAAGAAGAAGAAGAGCGCAGCAAGAAGTATATTAACGAGCTGCGCGCCAAGGATGGCGCCTGGCAATTCTTTCTTAAAGAGCACGACGCGCTTGCTGTAGAGGCCGCCCATATAGAACACGAGGATCCATACGCCAAAGAGAATGAGGAACGAAGAAATGTGGAGGTAGAGGAGCTCAGAGCTCGGCACCTGTGCATACCGTACGACCAGGGTCAGCCAGAGGCTCACGATAAAAACCGCGATATCTCCAGCAAACAAATAGGCTGTCGCCTTGGTTCCCCCGAAGGTCATATATGAGAGGGTTACGTAAGTACTTGTGTTATAGCATAGTACTAAGGTATGAGCACCGAAGTTGCAGGAAAGCACCGTATTCTCTATGCCATTACGCTCGCCTGGTGGGGCGGCGCGCAGCGGTATGTCTACGACCTTGCCGTAGCGGCGCACGAGGCCGGACACGAGGTGTGCGTCCTTACCGGCCATGGCGAGCTTGCTGAGCGGCTCACTCTACGCGGAATCACCGTAAGACAGTCCGGCCACTTTAAGCGCGACATAGGGTTTGTTTCTGAATTCCGCTCTTTCTATGAGCTCATGAAAGTCATCTGGGACTTCAAACCAAATGTCGTACATGCAAACAGCTCAAAGACCGGTGCATTCGCAGCGCTTGCTGCACGCGTGCTCGGTGTAAAGCGAATTATCTTCACCGCCCACGGCTGGGCGTTTAATGAAAACCGTCCGCAATACCAGAAGGATATTTTTTGGCTGGCGCACTACGCGACTGTGTTGCTGTCAGACCGCGTCATCTGCGTCTCGCGCGCAATCTGTAGTGGCGCGTCCACAATGCCGTTCGCTGCGTCTCGTCTGCGTACTATTTATAATGGCGTTGAAGAAGGCACACTCCTTACCCGTGAGGATGCGCGCGGCATCCTCGCCCCTCATATTTCATTCCCCTTCTGGATCGGCACCATAGCGGAGCTACATCCTAATAAGCAGCTTCACACGCTTATCGTCGCGTTCGAACGAATTGCTGACAAATATCCAGATGTGACACTCGTCATTATGGGCGAGGGCCAAGAGCGTAAAGTGCTTGAAGAACTTATCCGCTCGCTTTCACTCGAATCCCGTGTACGCCTGCGCGGCCATGTAGAGAACGCAGCTGCCTATCTGCCCGCACTTGATATCTTTGTATTGCCTTCGCGCACGGAAGCGCTTGGCTACGTACTTCTTGAAGCAGGCCTTGCGCGCCTCCCGGTCATCGCAAGCGATGTAGGCGGTATTCCTGAAGTCATACAGGATAACAAGACCGGTCTTCTCTTCCCTTCAGGAGACGCAGCAACGCTCGCAGCGCTCCTTGAGCGCTCCATAACGGACGAGGAATTGCGCGCGAAGATGGGCCAGGCTCTTTATGCTCACGTGCGCGAAAACTTCTCCAAAGAGCGGATGATTCTTGAGACTTTCAAGGAGTACGATTAGCCGCCAAAGTACTCCTGATCTGCTGCGCTTCGCGGTACGCTCCTGCCATAGCGAGCAAGCGAAGCCACGATACCAAGCGCTATAAATTCAACAACGAGGTGTGAACCGCCGTAGCTCATAAACGGCGTTGTTGTTCCCGTAACCGGGAATATACCGAGGTTAATGCCCACATGGACGAGCATGTGTGCCATGAGCAGTATGGTTACTCCTATCGTGAATAAAGAATCGAAGTTCGTTGCTGAACGCTGCGCGATGCGTATCAGAAGAAAGAACAGGAGCGCATAAAGGGTGAGCACAAGCACAATGCCCACGAAGCCCCATTCCTCCGCAAACGAAGCGAATATGAAGTCGCTCTGGTACTCAGGCAAGAAGCGGAGCTTGGACTGTGTACCATAGCCAATACCCTTCCCTAGGAGTTCTCCAGATCCGGTTGCAACCACCGCCTGATACGCGTTATACCCTGCGCCAGTTGGATCCGCTGCTGGATTCACGAATGAAAGAATGCGGTCTCGCTGGTACTCGCGCAGACCAAAGAACCAGAGCCCGGACGCGAGCGTGAGTCCCACCAGAAAGACGGTAACGAGGTGGCGCAGCGGAATACCTGAGACAAGAATGAGACCGAACCACACAGCAGCAAGGATGGCAGCGGTTCCAAGGTCCGGCTGCACGAGAATCAAAAGAATGATCGCGCCTGCGTACGCGCCTGACACAATGACATGCCAGAAGTCGCCAATCTGCGTGTGCCTACGCGAGAAGTACTTTGCAATAATCGCAATAAATACCAGCTTCGCCGGATCGGCAGGCTGCACCGAAAAGGGCCCCACCATAAACCAGCTCTTTGCGCCCATTACCGTAGGTGCGAGCACAAGAAGCGCCGCAAGCAAAACAAGCGTGCCGAGGTATGCGGTGATGATGACTGGCGTGCGACGTATGAAGTGCATGTCAGCCGTCGCAAAGATAACGTAGAGGCCCACGCCAACCGCAAGCGACATCAGCTGATGCTCCGCAAAGCGCGCGCCAGAGCCGAATGGGTCCATCGTGAGAATACCGATGAGCGCGATCGCAACACCAATCGCAAGGAGCGGCCAAGATTCAAAGAGTGCCGCAAATGGCCTGCCGCGCACTACCTCGTTCATGGAAGCGAGACCGACATTACCGGTAACACCTCAACACGCGCGGGTGTGCCGACGAACGGCGCATTCCACGTAAAGAAGGCGTTTGTCTTACCGTACGCACCGATTTGCGAGACGTACGTCTGGCTTGCTGCCAGCGCGTTCCCTTCTATATCAAAGACTGTTGCGATCGGCTTTATGCCGTAGAGCGTAAATGCTGAAGGATTCTCAAGCGTTGCGCGCACGCGCGGCGCGTCCGTATTCTCAAGCTCAAGGCCGGCAACGGTCGGCACGATGTGATCATCCTTAGGTTCATAGAAACGCAGCGTTGCGTCATTAAAGGTTACAAACACTTGCGCAATAGGTGCTTCTCCGCGGTACGCCTCTGGAATGTAGAGGGGCACGGTTGTGCCCGCAGGAATATCAATCGATACCGTGCGTGTCGTTAGTAATTCGCGGGTAGCACTGTACAGTTCGATAGTTGCCTCAACTTCTCGAGCTGCTGCGCCTGCGTTTCGATTATCTATATACGCAATGACATCATAGCGGTTAGGCTGCGGAGAGAACGCACGCACAAAGCGCACGATCGGTCGCTCCACTTCAGCCAGGCAGAGGTAGGTGCATGCACCACCGCAGTCAACACCGGTCTCCTCCCCGTTTTGCTTTCCGTCCGTACAAGTCGGCGTGTCATAAATAACGGCAATTGCTGTCACCGCAACGAGAGCAAGCACGATGGCTGCGATCGAACCAAGAATGAGAAACTGGCGTTTGCGTGCCCAGGTCATGGATACAGTATAAACGAAATCGGCCCTTGTGGGGGCCGACCGTGCAGACGCATTAGCGTCTCTGTTCAGGTCTTGGAAGTACCTGAACACGCTTCTGAGGCATGCGTGCAGTATGCGCACGCGGATTCGGAATGATCAGAATCCCATGGGATTCATTAAGTACGAGCGCGTTACGCAACACGGAGCCTCCTGAGAATGTTCTTGTTCTGGGAAAACTTAAAACCGCCCGGAGGCGGTTTTAAGCACTGGGAACCTAAGGTGCCCAGAACGCTGGCGACAACCTACTCTCCCCTTTCGAGTACCATCGGCTCTTGAAGGCTTAACTTCCGTGTTCGGAAAGAGAACGGGTGTGACCCTTCAGACAAATCACCAGCGTTCTAGGCGCCTTACGGCGACCAGAACACACGAATATGCATAGAAAATAATTGCACTGCTCACTAAACAAAAGTGACATGCAGAATTCCGCACAGAAAACTGGACATATTAGTACTCCTCGACTGAACACATTACTGTGCTTGCATCTAGAGCCTATCAACCTAGTAGTCTACTAGGAGTCTCATAACGATACCTAATCTTTGAGTGGGCTTCCCGCTTATATGCTTTCAGCAGTTATCCCATCCCGACATAGCTACCCAGCGGTGCTGTTGGCACAACAGCTGGTAGACCAGAGGTCAGTTCACCCCGGTCCTCTCGTACTAGGGGCAAAGCTCATCAAGTATCAACGCCTGTAGTAGATAGGAGACCAACCTGTCTCACGCACTTCGTTATCTCCACTTGCGTGGAGGGTCGGACTGTAACTTCACGAGTTCTTCGTGACTGACGTTCAGTCTCTACGGGCGCTTTCGCTTCCCTCGGTGTTATCCCATAAGGACTCCACCGATATTAGTCAGTTTGCTTGCATGCATCCCTGCATACAACCGCCGTGGCATTGTTGGTTCTATCTTAGTTTCAAGACGAAAAGACATTCACTTCGCACTTTATTGCAAGTTCTGATAACAGAACCTCAAAGGGATTCAAACGGTGAGTGAATCGAATCAAAGACTCAATCCACTCACGGTTTGAACCCAGCTCGCGTACCTTTTTAATTGGCGAACAGCCAAACGCTTGGGACCTTCTCCAGCCCCGCGCTAAGGTGAGCCGACATCGAGGTGCCGAACTCCGCCGTCGCTATGGACGCTTGGGCGGAACTAGCCTGTTA
>DATMJP010000023.1:0-3189 GCA_035553815.1 Minisyncoccota bacterium | reverse complement strand
TGTGCAAGGCCGTGCCCATTCGTGGGAGCGCCGCTCGAGGTTCTTGGCAACAAGAATCCCAGATAGATGGTCGTCACTCCGCAAGGAGTACAGAATTCGGCTTATCGGACCGGTCTCGGATATGAAAACACCCGCCCTTACCGGCGGGTGTTTTCATATCCACCCTGCGTAAAAAAAGCGTCTCAGCAGTGCGTTATACTTACTTCTATTACAAGGGGCTTTGACATATACGTATGCAAGAGAATACAACGGCAAAATCCGTATCGCTCCCGCGACGCTTTTCATTTGATAACGCGTCGGTGTGGGTACTCGCGATAACAGGACTTCTCGCCACAGCGGCATTTATCCCTGTAGCGACAATTCCCTTCCTTTACACGAAAGTTTCAATCCTCGCCATCGGCGGATTGATAGCACTCATGCTTTTCATTCTTGCGCGCCTCACGCGCGGGAATGTGATTATTCCTCCAGTTACGCTTATTGGTGCGCTGTGGCTCGTGCCGCTTGCGTACGCACTCTCATCCTTGTTCTCAGGGGTCGGACTTCGTACGGCATTCTTTGGAAGCCAGCTTGAGGCAGACACGTTCGGCTTCATGCTTATCCTTGCGGCATTCGCAACGCTTACTGCGCTTTTGTTCAGGCGTGCTGATCAGTACCGTACCTTCTTTAAGATTGCAGCCATTGGCTTCGGTCTTGTTGTAGTGTCCCAGGTACTTATCATGCTCGTTGCGAAAGTATCTCCAGAGACCATCGCAGTAACAACAAACATCGTCGGATCGTTCACTGATCTCGGCATGCTTCTTGGCCTTGGTGTTGCGATTGCGCTTCTAGCAACCCGCTTCCTAACGCTTTCAAAGCGCACGCGTACGGTCCTTTGGGTAGGAACTGGCCTTGGCCTCCTCCTAATAGCGGTCGTCAACTCAGTACTCGTTTGGTCGCTCATAGCACTTGTCGCGCTCGGTCTCTTCATCGAAGCGATCATGCACCGCCGAACATCAGCTGGCGACGAAGACCTTGAGGGTGTAACCACGATTGATGCTCTTGAGCACGAGTCAGGCGACGGTATTGGAGAAGCGCGCTCTCTTGCAGCGCCGCTTATCGTGCTTGTCGTCTCTATCTTCTTCCTTATCGGAGGCTCTACACTCGGTGCCGCGCTCTCTTCGGCGATGGGTGCAAACTATATCGACGTACGTCCATCTTGGCAGGCGACCTTCGATATTGGCAGTCATACGTATGCGTCATCCCCTATCTTTGGTTCAGGTCCGGGAACCTTCGGCGACCAGTGGCTCAAGTTCCGTGACGCAGGGCTCAATGAGACTGTGTTCTGGAATATCGACTTCACTTCAGGCATCGGCCTCATTCCAACCTCGTTCGTAACGATCGGCGTACTTGGCGCGCTTGCGTGGCTCGCGTTCATCGGCCTCTTCCTCTGGGTTGGTATGCGCGCGCTCCTTTTCAGGTCGCCTGAGGATTCGTACGCACGCTTCGTCTCTATCGCATCATTCACAGGTGCACTCTTCGTGCTCCTTCTTGCAACCTTTAGCGTGCCAGGCCCTATCGTGCTTGTGGTCGGCTTCGTGATGATCGGTCTCTTCATCTCGTCACTGCGCCATGGCGCAGGACGCCATGAGTGGGGCATCATCTTTGCACGTAATCCACGTGTAGGATTCGTAATTGTCTTCACGCTCACGCTCCTTCTCCTTGCGTCAGTGGTCGCTGCATACGCAGTTGTGAATCGCTACCTTGCAGAAGTCGCATTCGCAGAGAGCTCTCAGGCGCTTGCAGCAGGCAACCTTGATGGTGCTGAAGCGGCAGCAGCGCGCTCGATCATGTTCTCGCCGTCAGATCGTGCGTATCAGCTCATTGCAACTGTCGGGACCGCCCGCATGAACCAGATTGCAAACAACGCTGAGCTAGCGCCGGCAGACGCGCAGCAGCAATTCCAGGCAGCGCTTTCAGGTAGCGTCGAAGCTGCGCTCGCAGCAACCCGTATTGCGCCAAACAACTACGAGAACTGGGCGCTCCTCGGCAACGTCTACCAGGCTGTTGTACCGCTTGAGATCGATGGCGCCTATGAAAATGCGCAGACTGCATACGCACGCGCTGTGGAGTTGAATCCAACCAATCCAACGCTCCAGTTCGTTATGGCGCAGCTTGAGATTGCGCAGAATGACCCGGCTGCTGCTGAGGAACACCTCATGCAGGCAATCGGCTTGAAGCGCGATTACACGGAGGCGATCTTCCTCCTCTCGCAGCTCCAGGTTGCGCAGGGCAAGTCAGCTGAAGCGCTTGAGGCAGCGGAGGCAGCAGCATACTTTGCGCCAAACGATCCCGCAGTTCTCTTCCAGCTCGGAATCCTTCGCTCTGGAACAGGAGACACGCAGGGTGCGATCGCTGCGCTCTCACGCGCAGTAGAGCTCAACCCGCAGTTCGCTAACGCTCGCTTCTTCCTTGCAGTAGCGTATGCAACAGCAGGCCAGTTTGCTCCAGCAGCAGAGCAGCTTGAGGCAGTCGCCGCACTCT
Source organism: Minisyncoccota bacterium (assembly GCA_035553815.1). Lineage (GTDB taxonomy): Bacteria > Patescibacteriota > Minisyncoccia > Phycocordibacterales > Phycocordibacteraceae > C7867-001. The sequence continues at coordinate 669 of DATMJP010000023.1, read as the reverse complement.
CTCCAGAGAATGCGCAGTCTGTCGCAGCAGATCTCGCAGTTCTTCGCCAGGGCCGCAATCCGTATCCAGCTTCACGCTTCGGCGCGCTTGGTATCCCACAAGTACCTGTAGCCGAAACCGCGCCAGCAGCACGATAACGGGTTCATGGTTCGCAAGATTCTCGGCAGGATAACAGCACCGGTACGCGGCCTCCATCAGGCCGCGTACTTGCTTGCATCACTCACGCTCGCGTCGCAGATTCTTGCGCTCTTGCGCGATCGCATCTTTGCGCACATGTTCGGCGCAAGCGAGACACTCGACATCTACTATGCAGCGTTTAAGATTCCGGACCTTGTGTTCGCACTGGTTGCGTCCTTGGTGTCTGCGTATGTGCTCATCCCGCGCATTGCGCGGCTAGGGAAGCCAGATGCACGCGTGCTTATCTCGCAGACAACTACATTTCTGATTGTAGTTGGCGGCTTGTTGTGCGGGCTTCTGGCAGTCTTTGCGCCGAAGATCTTATTCGTGCTGTATCCGGGGTTTGCGGACTCGGTAGAGCGCGACGCATTCGTGTTCTTGGTGCGATTGCTTCTATTGCAACCGATACTCCTTGGCATCTCAGGCATTCTCACCTCGGTTACGCAGATTGAACGCAAGTTCTTCTTATTTGCGCTCTCGCCAGTCCTCTAC
>DATMJP010000022.1:0-4584 GCA_035553815.1 Minisyncoccota bacterium | reverse complement strand
GTCATTCTTGGCAAAGATCGCACTGACAGCGATACGGACGCCATTCGCTTCGGACTTATGTCTATCAAGAACTTCGGCGAAGGAATTGCCGAAGCAATCCTTAAGGAGCGCGAAGCACATGGCCGCTTTGCCTCCCTTTCTGATTTCCTCTGCCGCATTGATACCCGCTCGCTTAACCGCAAGTCTCTCGAATCGCTCATTAAAGCAGGTGCCCTTGATACGCTTGGCGATCGCGGCACCATGCTCGCCCACATAGAGACACTGCTTTCCTTCCATCGCGACGCAACGGCAAAGACACCGCAAGACTCCCTCTTTGGTGCGCTCGCAGCGCCGACGCTCATGCTCCCGCCGGGCAATCATGAGGTGTCGCTTATGGACAAACTGATCTGGGAGAAGGAATTGCTCGGCATTTATATTTCAGGCCACCCGCTTGATGCATATCCTGAGACGACCGCAAAGGCGTCGGCAACCATCGCAACAGTACTTGGCGATCCCCGTGCCGGCATACCCGTTATCCTCCCGGTCCTGGTGGAAGATGTGCGCACTATTCTTACGAAGAAGGGCGAGAAGATGGCATTCGTCCGCTTTGCCGACAAGACCGATTCTATTGAGGCAGTTGTCTTTACGAAACTGTACAAAGAACATGGTGAGTTATTTGTGCCAGGTACGTGTCTATTAGTGAAAGCAACAATCGTGGTTCGCAATGGCGAAACCTCGCTCTCGATTGAGAACTTGAAGGCACTCTGATATAACGCAGGGAGAGCATTCCGCTCTCGGAGGAAAGTTCCATGCCGGAAGGCACATCTACAGAACCCACGCTGCGCCAGGAGTACGATCATCTCTGCAACACGTCAAACCTCATCAAGGCCAACGCGCCGCTCCGCTGCTTCCTCGGCCGCCTGGTCGACAGCCACGAGCGGCTCGAGCGGCGCATCAACGAGATCGATGGACGGACCACCGGTCAGATCAGGGTCGGTGCAGCAGTCGCACCTCCACCGGCCAGTACCTCAGTTCCCGTGACCGATTAACCCGGCCACAAACGCCAAGACGGCGGCTACCTTATCAGGGAAGCCGCCGTTGCCGTTTCCATGATATTCTCATCCTATGCCTACGCTAGACGAAAAACGCCACACGCTTGCCCACCTCCTTGCCGCTGCCGTTAAGGAGCGGTATCCGCACGCAAAGCCCACTATTGGACCGTCTATCGAGAATGGATTCTATTACGATTTTGACTTCTCCGGCGGCACCGTAGCCGGCGAGGCAGACCTCCCTGCCCTCCTTGAATCAATGAAGGAACTACTTCCTGACTGGAAGGAAATGACCGGTACTGAAGTCTCCGAAAAGGATGCGCGCGACCGGTTTGCAGACAATCCATACAAGCTTGAGCTTATTGATGAGATCGTTGCCAAGGGTGATCCCATAACGCTCTATACTGCGGGCGGCTTTACCGACCTGTGCCGTGGCGGCCACAGCGAACGCCCAGCGCATGATCTCAAGATCGATTCGTTCGTTCTTGAGCGCGTTGCAGGTGCATATTGGCGTGGTGACGAGAAGAACCCCATGCTCACCCGCATCTACGGTCTTGCATTTGAATCTAAGGAAGAGCTCGAGGCGTATCAGAGGCAGATAGAGGAGGCGCGAAAGCGCGACCACCGTAAGATTGGCCAGGAGCTTGATCTCTTTACCTTCTCGCCGCTCGTCGGCTCCGGCCTGCCGCTGTGGACCCCTAAGGGAACGCTCGTGCGCCATGAGCTTGATCGCTTTATCTGGGAGCTTCGCCAGAAGAACGGCTACGATCGCGTTACGATTCCGCACATTACTAAAAAGGATCTCTACGAGACTTCAGGACACTGGGCGAAGTTTAGCGACGAACTTTTCCGTATCACAACCCGCGAAGGTAAGGAGTACGCATTGAAGCCGATGAACTGCCCGCACCATACGCAGATCTTTGGACGCAAGCCGCACTCCTACCGCGAAATGCCGCAGCGCTATGCGGAGACAACTATGGTGTACCGCGATGAGCAGTCTGGCGAGCTTGGCGGCCTTACCCGTGTCCTTTCTATTACGCAGGATGACAGCCACGTATTCTGTCGCATGAACCAGGTGAAGGGCGAGTTCTTCCGCATATGGGATATGGTCGACACCTTCTATGGCACCTTTGGCTTTAGTCTGCGTGTCCGCCTCTCCTTCCATGATCCAGAGAACATGGACGGGTACCTCGGCACCCCAGAAACGTGGAAGGAAGCTGAAGACGCACTACGCGCAATCGCCAAAGAGCGCAACGCGGATTACTTTGAAGCGCTTGGCGAGGCCGCTATGTACGGACCGAAGCTCGACTTCATGGCAACCGACTCTATGGGTCGCAGCCACCAGGTAGCGACTATCCAGCTTGATATGCTCCAGCCGGAGCGCTTTGACCTCACCTGCATAAATGAGAAGGGTGAGAAAGAGCGCATCGTCATGATCCACTGCGCAATCATGGGCTCTATCGAGCGCTTTAGCGCTGTCCTTATCGAACACCTAGGAGGCAACTTCCCTGTCTGGCTTGCGCCAGAGCAGGTACGTATTCTTCCTGTTTCAGACAAGCATCACGCGTATGCAGAGGAAGTCCGGGCAATGCTTGCGGGCGCCGGCGTACGCGTCGTTCTTGACGACGCAAGTGAGTCTCTTGGTAAGAAGATCCGCAGCGCAAAGCAGGAGAAGATTCCATACCTCCTCGTCCTTGGCGACAAGGAAGTTGAAAGCGCAAAGGTCACTGCAGAAAGCCGCGACGGTGCGTCAGACGCGCTCGGCATCGAAGACTTTATCGAACGTATAACGCGCGAGATAGCAGAGCGCGCCTAAATACAAAAAGCCCCGGGCAAATGCCCGGGGCTTTTTGTATTGAGACTTATCCGTTAACAACAGCAAGTGCGCGCGTCAGTGCAAGCTTTGCACCCGTCACGCCTGTTGAATAGCTTGAGTCAATCGCCATTGCAAGCGAAGTGATCACACGCTCGAGGAATGGTGTTGCACAGCCCTCTGTTGCGCGAGCAACTTCAGGATGGCACGGGGTGCCCTCGATGCGGGCGCGGTACGCGTCATCGAGTGCGCATACAGCGTGGGTCACGAAGGTCTCCGCATCGCCGCCCGTGCGGTTGATGTGGCGAACCATGCCAAAGACTGTATCGCGATCTCCAGCAAGCAATGCGTGGATGAATGCAGGAATATCGTGATGAATATCCATCGTTGGCATTGCTGGCGCTGGCGCAGCCTGTGCAGGTGCTTCGATAGGCTCAGTGTACGGAACCGTCACCGGCTCTACATTCTGCTGCATCTCTGGCGCAGGTGCTGCTGATTCACGAGAGAGACCCTTAACGATGTCATCGATCGTAAGCGTGTTGCTCTGCGCAAATGAGCGGAAGCCTTCGTTCGAGGTGTAGCCGCGGAAACCAGCAGGCTCAGCAGGTGCATGAGACGCCTGGTGGCCATGGCTTGGTGCGTGCGTACTCTCTGCAACGTGTGCGTCATGTGATTCTTCCTCAGAACCATCATTGAGCACGCTCTTTACGTCAGCACCGAAGGTGCGGACCCTGCGGAGCGCGAATGGGCCGACGCCAAAGAGCATGAGGTACGCTGCGGCACCGCTCCAGCCGATAAGCACAAGCCAGTAGAGCGCGGTTCCAACAGGACCAAGCTCAAGACCGGTGTACGGAATCTCAGAAAGGTACACGAAGGAGAGCGGCTGCTCTTCTGGATGCGGAAGCACATCAAGAAGCACCTTTGGCTTCTTGCGGCTACCACCGCCACCGCCGCCACCGCCATCATCATCGTCGTCAACGTTGATGCTGATCTCGCAGTTATTGGTGGATGGTGCGTTCGGCACGGTTGCAACATAGGTCGTATCATTGTTCGGACGGACCGTGATCGAACCCTCGTTCACTGGCGTTACGTTGCCAATGCCATTGTTAATGGAGACAGACGTAGCGTTCTGCGTCCTCCAAGTGAGAACGACTTCTTCGCCTTCCTCAATTTCCGTGCGGTTCGCAGTAAGCGAGATACACATCGGTCCAGGAGGATTGTTACGAATTGTTACCGGTGCTTCACAGTTCACACTGCCCTGCGCATTGGCAACAGTCGCAACATAGGTAGTGCTCTGGGTTGGATTCACTGTTGTTGAACCTTCGCCGACTGGTGTTACTGAGCCAACACCATTGTTGATGGTGACGGACGTTGCGTTCTCAGTCTTCCAGCGAAGCGTCACCTGCTCACCTGAGTTGATCTCATTTGGCGTAGCTGTAAGGAAGATACAGCGTGGCGCTTCCTCGACAGGCGGCTGGATAACAACCGATGCCTGACAGGTCACTGAATTCTCTGCACCCGTTACGGTTGCGGTATAGGTGGTGTTCTGTGTTGGGTTCACCACGACAGAACCTTCGTTTGCTGGAGATACAGGACCGACGCCATTGTCGATAGTGACAGACGTAGCGTTCTCAGTCTTCCAGGTAAGTGTCACCGACTGCCCAGGAGCAGTAAGGGTTGAAGGACTTGCGGTGAGTGATTCACAGCGTGCCTGTGGCTCCTCTGGTGGCGGAGGTGGTGGAG
>DATMJP010000021.1:0-20039 GCA_035553815.1 Minisyncoccota bacterium | reverse complement strand
CCAACAAAGACAGTTGAGTCCTTGCCTGCAACTACGCGGGTAGCTTTACCAAGCATGCCAAGCGTTGCGTTCTCAAACGTAAGGCCCGTATCGCTTGAGATCACCTGTGCGCCTACTACTGCTGCAATGTCTGCAAGCATCTCCTTCTTGCGGTCGCCGAAGCCCGGCGCCTTTATCGCAAGCACGTTGAACGTGCCGCGCAGCTTGTTTACCACGAAGGTCGCAAGCGCATCGCCCTCAACATCCTCTGCAACGATTACGAGTTCCTTTTTACCAGACTGCGCAACCTTCTCAAGAAGCGGGAGCACCTCCTGTACATTGCCGATCTTCTTGTCGGTAATGAGAATGTGCGCATCGCGCATCTCTGCTTCCATGCGCTCAGAGTTTGAGACCATGTACGCAGACACATAGCCCTTGTCTATCTGGAGACCTTCAACTACCTCGTAGGTAAGTTCGGTGCCCTGTGATTCTTCAACCGTAACCACGCCGTTCTTACCCACCTTCTCGATAGTATCTGCGATGATGCGGCCAAGGTCCTCGGACTCCGCTGAGATGGTTGCCACCTGGCGAATATCGTCCTTACCCTCAACCGGCTTTGCCATTGCCTTAAGTTCGGCAACAGCAGCTTTGGACGCCTGCTCCATACCGGAACGGATCGCCATCGCGTTTGCACCCTTCGTGAGCATCATGAGGCCTTCGCTTGCGAGCGCCTCGAGGAGTACGGTTGCGGTCGTGGTGCCGTCGCCTGCCCCATCATTAGTTTTGGTTGCGACCTCCTTCACGATCTCCGCACCCATGTTCTCGAACTTGTCTTTGAATGAAATTTCCTTGGCGATAGAGACGCCGTCGTTGGTGATGCGCGGGCCGCCGTAGCTCTTCTCGAGCACAACGTTGCGGCCACGGGGACCCAAGGTCACCTTTACTGCACGCGCTGCTTTAGAGAGGCCTTCGTGAATGGCCTTGCGTGCGTCCTCGCCAAAAAGTATTTGCTTAGCCATTGTGTAGTGTCTTAGCTGTTAAGGATTGCAAGCACGCTTGATTCAGAGAGTATGTAGTACTCCACGCCGTCAATCTTTACTTCGTCATATCCGTACTTTGAAAAGAGTACGGTATCGCCAACCTTCACCGTCATGGGAATAAGGTCGCCGTCGTCGTACTTGCCCCCTCCGACCGCAACCACAACACCCTTAGAAGGACGTTCCTTATCTACGGTCTCAGGAATGATGATGCCTGAAGCAAGCTGCTTCTCTTCGCTCTTGTCTGCCGGCTTCACGACCACACGATCATGGAGCGGCGTGATTGGAACTGTCTGTGCCATATGAATGAAAAAGCTAGCTTCTAGTAAAAGCTTAGGGTTTAGATCTCCCCGTACCAGCACAGTATGCGCTGGTTGTACCAATAAGTATATGAAGGAGAGAACTGGGGTCAAGATAGACGCATTGACAAAATCAACAAATATACTACTATAGTACATGGCATCAATGGAGGAATCGAAATGCCCCAGTTTGGTCTTGTCATCATCTACGCCCTCGCCTTCCTGCTGACCCTGGCCGCGATCCGCAAATCGCTGATGGTCACGGGCTGGGAGTGGAGCAATGAGGCCATAACGAGTCGTCGCGTGACCTACGTGATCTTCATGGCCTTCTTCGTCTCCATCATCGCCGCCGTCCGCGTCGGCGTGACCCTCGGCTACCCAGCGACTGGCTGCCTCGTCGCCATCGCCGTCGCTGGCACCTGGCTCGGAGCGGCAAACTATGCCTACAGCTTTTACTACAAGACAACGAGCGGCTAGTAAGACCGCCCATCCGCTCTTTCACCCCGCTCCGGACACCAGTTCCGGAGCGGTTTAGCATATCTGCTTGCCCACCCCTCTCCTTCATGGTAGTCTCCTAGGCACAGATGGAGACACTCAAGGCGATACTGCCGTACATAGAAATCACCCTCTCCCTTCTCCTTATTATAGGAATCGTGCTCCAGCAGCGCGGTGCCGGCCTCGGAGGAGCCTTTGGAGGTGACAATTTCGCATCGACGTTCTACAAGCGCCGTGGTGCAGAGAAATTCCTTTTTAACGCCACAATCGTGATCGCGCTTCTTTTCGTCGCGTCAGCAATCGCAGGGTTCCTCATCTGATAGGAATCCATGCCCTACAGCTGGAAACAGCTCACGAAACAACACGAACATCCGCGCACTCCGGTCATCGGAACCGTACTTAGCTATTTCCGTACGCTCCGCCCAGGTGACCAGGTAATCGCGAGTATTCTTGCTGCGCTTGTCATTGCGACCACCCTCGTAGGGCTTTTCGCCTTGCAGCGCTCGTTTCTTGTAACGCTTCCGGCGTACGGCGGCGGCTTTACCGAAGGTATCGTGGGTACTCCGCGCTTTGTGAATCCGCTTCTTGCACTCTCAGATGCAGACCGGGACCTCTCCCGCCTTGCGTTTGCAGGGCTCATGGGAACGGGACCGGACGGCAGCCTTATTCCGGTACTTGCTGAAAGCTACACCGTCTCTGAAGACGGTACGGTCTATACCTTTGTACTGCGGGAAGGCATCCGTTTCTCGGATAACACGCCGATTACAGCTGATGATGTCGTATACACCGTCCAGAAAGCACAGGATCAGGGACTCAAGAGTCCAGAACTTGCTAACTGGTCTGGCATTACGGTTGAAGCGACAGACGCACGCACGGTCCGCTTTACGCTACCGCGCGCATACGCACCGTTCCTTGAAGAGACTACGCTCGGCATTCTGCCGGCGCACCTCTGGCGAGGCGTTACCAACGAGGAGTTTCCCTTCTCGCCGCTTATGACGCGTCCGGTTGGCGCAGGACCGTACGAGGTTGCGAGCGTAAAGCGTGATAAGGATGGATTCATTACCGGCTATACGTTCAAAGCAAACAAGCAGTACGCGCTTGGACGCCCGTATATAGACCGCATCTCATTCGTCTTCTTTGATGAGGAGAGCGATCTTGAGCTAGCACTGGAGAACGGTTCGATCGACAGTGCATACGGCGTAGCGCGCAAAGATGCGCTGCGCGTTCCGTACGCACGCATCTTCGGCACCTTCTTCAATGCAGCAACGAATCCTGCCTTTAGTGATGGCGAGGTGCGCCGCGCGCTCTCTCTTGCCGTCAACCGTGATGCGATCGTCACCGGTATCCTCGGCGGGTACGCAACCGCAATCAACGGCCCTGTGCCGCCTGGTAGCGGCATTGAGAACACGCCGGTTCCTGTTTCAGGCAACCGCATCGAGGAAGCAGCGACCATCCTTGAGAATGCTGGCTGGAAGTACGACCAAGAGGCGCGCGTCTGGACCAAGGGCGAGGACACGCTTCGCATTACGCTGCGCACCTCAAACGTTGCTGAGCTTAAGCTCATCGCGCAGCAGGTACAAGCGGACTGGGCATCGCTCGGTATTCCTACATCGCTTGAACTGTTTGAGCCGGGCGACCTTACGCAGAACGTGATCCGCCCCCGCCGCTTTGAGGCGCTATTCTTCGGCATGGTGGTGGGACGTGATCATGATCTATACGCGTTTTGGAATTCAACAGAGCGCACGGATCCGGGTCTTAACATCGCGCAGTATGCCAATACGCGCGTAGACCAGCTTCTTGTTGCAGCGCGCACAGAGAGCGATCCAGCTGTACGCCTTGGTCTCTTGCAGCAGATCGAGACTGAAATTGCTGACGATTATCCTGCAGCGTTCACCCACACCCCGGACTTCGTGTACGCCCTGCCGAAAGGCATCCACGGTGTTACACTTACGCAGATAGCATCCCCTGCTGATCGTTTCGCTACGGTCGCGACATGGTACCTCTACACTCAGGACGTGTGGCCGTTCCTAGCAAACTAAGCATTCGTTTTCATAGCACGATTGATGGAGATTCCATCTTTCAACGCTTATTAAAAAATTTATTGAAATAACACATATCAACTATGACAGCAGCACCTGCGCCGGCTCCGGCACCTAATGGCCCTTCAGCCGGCGCTTCACAACCTGCACAGCCGTCAGGACGCCCTCCACGTTCGCGTGGCGGCCGCTCTCGCGGCGGCGCTCGTCCTCAGGGAGGAGCTTCCGCACGCGGACCTCGCCCACAAGGCGGTGGCCGACCTGGCCGCGTTACGCGCCAGATCCGCCGCACCCTTCGCCGTCCTTCAGGACCCGTACAGGGCGCGCCAAAGCGCGGCGTTGACTACAATCCAGAACCTCCGGCATCGAATGTCGTGCGCGTCGTTCCCCTAGGCGGCGTTGAGGAAGTCGGCCGCAACATGTTCTGTATCGACACCAACGGCGACATCTTTGTCTTCGACGTCGGCTTCCAGTTCGTGTCTGAAGAAGATTCTCCAGGCGTCGACTACGTACTTCCAAACACGAAGTACCTTGAGATGAACCAGGAGCGCGTCCGCGCAATCTTCATCACGCACGGCCACTTGGACCACATCGGCGGCATTCCCTTCCTTATGAACCGCTTCGGCAACCCGCCGATCTATACGCAGAACCTTTCTGCGATCATGATCGCAAAGCGCCAGGAAGAATATCCTGACATGCCAAAGCCGAACCTTGTTGTTGTTGAGCCAGGCTCAACCCACACCATCGGCAACACGCGCGTTAAGTTCTTCCCTGTTACCCACTCCATTCCGGATTCCATGGGTATTGCCGTTGAAACACCATACGGCAACGTGATCGCTACTGGCGACCTGAAGCTTGATCACGAGGACGGCGTTGCAACACCGTCTGAAGCAAAGAAGTGGGGTGACCTTGGTAAGGAGAAGAACCTTCTCTTTATCGCCGACTCAACGAACGCTGAGATCGAAGGCTTCTCCGTTCCTGAGCGCAAGGTGCACGAAACTCTTGAGGAGATTATCAAGACGGTGAAGGGACGCCTTATTATCGGCACCTTCGCGTCTCAGTTCGAGCGCATGGTGAAGATCATTGAGATCTCAGAGCGCTACGGCAAGAAGATCGTCATGGAGGGCCGCTCAATCAAGACTAACCTTGAGATTGCGCAGAAGACCGGCCTCCTTACCATCAAGAAGGAGACGCTTATCTCTGCCCAGGAGATTAATGACTATGCTCCGGATAAGATTGTGATTCTTGCAACCGGTGCGCAGGGTGAGGAGTTTGCAGCGCTCATGCGCATTGCAACCAAGCAGCACAAGCACATTACGCTTACCGAGCGCGATACCGTGGTGCTCTCTTCATCGGTCATTCCTGGCAACGAGCTTGCCGTACAGAAGCTGAAGGACAATCTCTACCGCAACGGTGCGAACCTAATCCACTACCGCTCAAGCGATGTGCACTCAGGCGGCCACGGCAGAGCTGGTGAGCTTGTCTGGATCAACCAGCAGGTAAACTCCGCGTTCTTCATGCCGGCATACGGGTACTACTCAATGACCCGTTCGCATGCCAAAGCTGTCGAGCAGGCAGGACGTCCGCGCGAATCAATCATCCTTGCCGACAACGGCATGGTGATCGATATCATCGATGGCACGCGATTTGAAGTCCACAAGGACAAAGTGCCTTCTTCCCCGCTTGTTGTGGATGGCTTTGCGATCGGCGACATGCAGGAAGTGGTCATCCGCGACCGCCAGATGCTTGCAAAGGATGGCATGTTCGTCATCATCGCAACGGTCAACCTGAAGACCGGCAAGCTACGCAAGTCTCCGGACATTATCTCGCGCGGCTTCGTGTACCTGCGCGAATCGCAGGACATGCTGAACCAGGCACGCCTGCTCATCAAGAAGACCGTCGAAGACTCGACCCGCAATATGAACCCGGTTGATCTCGACTACGTGAAGAACCAGCTCTCGGACACGGTTGCTGGCTTCCTCTTCGCGCGCACTAATAAGGCGCCTATGGTTATCCCGGTGCTTATCGGCGTATAACAAGATAAAGACGAAGGCCGCTCCAGCAGGGGCGGCCTTTTTCTTTTGCCTGGTACCAGGGCTTACCACACCGGTGCGATGATTTGCTGCAGATCCCTTTCGAGAACGTAGCGGTTGGCGGCGTCCGTAAGCGGGAACGCAACCACGATCTCGCCGAGATCATGAATCACCTTCTGACAGCCCTCGCCGATGACGAGCTCGCTGCCGGAATCGAACATCTCATTGAAGAACCGCACGCGCGGGTCTTTTGGCGAGTTGTTCGCGTACACCGGAACAGGCCCTGAAAGAACAACTTTGCTCCCCTCCATCACATACTCCCGTCGTTAAGGGTGAGGTATGACTATCGCATACCGCAGAGTTCTCTGCAAAATGTGCATACGCGCTCCGCTCTGGTGCTACAATTCGGCTATCATGCGCACACGCGCCGTTCTTTCACTGGGAAACTTCTTCTGCGCCAGCCATTTCTTCCTGGTGCTCTACATCGTTGCGCCTTACCTCTCTACGTATATACCGCAAGGCCTGATCGGCTTCGTAATCTCAAGCGGCGCGCTCCTTACGTTCATCCTCTTCCCTTTTGTGCCGCGCATCATCCGCCTCATCGGCGCGCGAAAGCTCCTTCTGGGAATTGCGCTTGGCATGTTCTTTTTGCTCCTCTTGCTTGCGACTGGTCCGGGAGCGCTTAGCGCCATCACACTCATCATATTTTTCTGTGCGGTACAGCCGATCATTGCGTATCTTCTAGACCTTCTTCTTGAAGGCACTATCGAGACTGAGGGCGAGACGGGTCGCATACGCACTGCATTCATAACGTGCGGCAACATGGCGCTCGTTCTTGCGCCACTTATCGTCGGACTCGTGCTCGACGGTACTGATGAGTACACCCGCCTCTTTGCTGTTGCGGCTGCTTCGCTTATTCCTTTCTTTGCACTTTTCCTTACTGTTCGGTTTCCTGAGAAAGAGAGCCCGCGCTTTAGAAACATCACCGATATCGCTCATTCGCTCCTAGGCGATCCTGACTTTTGCGCTGTTGGATGTGCGCAAGGCTTGTTGCAGTTCTTCTATCATTTGGCGCCATTCTTTGTGCCGCTTTACCTTCATACGGTGCTTGGCATCCCGTGGAGCGATCTTGGATGGATATTCTTCATTATGCTGCTCCCCTTTGTATTACTGGAATACCCTATGGGATGGCTTGCCGACCGGGTATTTGGAGATAAGGAGATTATGGCGCTTGGCTTTCTGATTCTTGGCGCCACATTTGCGGCGCTTGCATTTGTTACAGCTGCTACGCCGCTTGTGTATATTGCTATTACCCTGCTCCTTACGCGCGTTGGAGCCGTCATGGTGGAAGCTTCATCAGAGGCGCATTTCTTCAGGCGCGTATCGCAAAAGGACGCAGATACGATCGCTGTATTTCGCATGATGCGACCGGTCGGCGCGCTTGCCGGTCCCTTTGTCGGAAGCTTGATCCTTCTTAGCAGCAGCTACTCGACCCTCTTTTTCGTACTAGGCATCTTTATTATCTTCGCCGGAGTTTTAAGCGCCCTCACAATACGGGACGTGCGCTAGTCTGCAAGACGGTAGACGCTCCCATTCTTCTCTACGAACCCCTCAGCAAGAAGAGCGGAGAGCTGTGCCTCTAGCTGCTCCGTTCGATCATCGCCGAGTAAGTGCGTGAGCCGTTTCTTTGATGCATGCGCTTGTGCAAGTTCCTTAAGGATTGCGCCGCGCGCTTCTCGAGCTGATCCCTTAAACGACTTCTGCTTGGAGTAGGCCTTGCTCTTGGCGTTTATGCGCACCCCGCTTCGCTTGAGCGCGCTTCCATAATCCATAAGTGCTGCGTACCAGGCTCGAGACTCCCCTGTAGGGAGGACTTTCTCAAGAATGCGGAGTATGGCAGCATCAGAGACATTCTCTTCTCCTTGAAAGCAGTGATGGAGAACAACGGTGCGAATATTGGTCTCTATGCAGACAACATCTTGGTTGTAGGCAAACGCTGCAACAGCGCGCGCCGTGTAGTGGCCTATGCCTGGGAGTAATTCAAGTGCTTCAGGAGTCTTTGGAAACTTTCCTGCATGGTCGCGCACGACTGCTTTTGCTGCTTCGTGGAGCAGCTTGGCGCGGCGATTATAACCAAGTCCCTGCCAAGCGCGCAGCACGTCGCCAAGTGGCGCACGTGCAAGCTCATGTACCGTCGGAAAGCGTGTGAGAAATGCCTCGTAATACGGGAGCACTCGTTCCACCTGCGTCTGCTGGAGCATGACTTCAGAAACGAGAATCTTATAGGGATCACGCGTCCTGCGCCACGGAAGCGCATGGCGTCCGTGCTCCTTGTAGTGCTTCCAAACGATGGCCCTAAGCCTGCTCGGTGTCATGAACCTCTGAAGCCGCAACTATTTGCGGACGCAAAGGCACGATGAGGATCGCAACGAAATATACGATAGCGCCGGGCGCTATGCCGGTGAATACGGTTACGAGGAGATATACGAGGCGAATGAGTGCCGGGTCAACAGCAAAGTATTCGCCGATGCCGCCCATAACGCCTGCAAGAATCCTGTTTTCACGGCTGCGGTAGAGTCTCTTGGTCATAGGCGGTCAGTATAGCAAATCAGAGTTCAAAGACTGCATCTTTGCTCTCTACGACCACTTTCCAGTGGTGCTGGCGAGCTCTGCGCAAGAGCGCCTTCGTTGGATTAAATGCGATGGGATTATCGACGAGCTCAAGCATGGGAATATCACTCTCGGTGTCCCCTACCGCATAGGAGCCCTTGAAACTTAAGTGTTCGCGCGCAACCGCGCGCTGCAACACAAGTCCTTTGTTCATGATGAGATGCTCGTCCACGATGTCGCCGGTGAAGCGGCTTGTTGCGCCAGTCTCATAAAAGATGCCGTAGGATTTATCAAATCCAAGCTCGTAGCCAAACCCATCGACGATGAACTTCGGCGAACGCGATACCGCAAGCAAGAAGTATCCTTGCTGCTTCAAGTCTTTGGCAAGGTCGCGCGTGTAGCGGAATACGGAGTCTTTCTTCGCCTCAATTATCTCTCCCGCAACGTCTGCCACCTCCCCGTAAGGTATGCCTTTGGCGTGCTTGCCGAACGCTTCAACGACTTTCTGTATATAGGCATCAAACCCTGCGCCCTGGTTTTTAAACTTCTCTTCCGCTTTTGCGTAACTCTTGCGCGCTTCCTTAGGCAGGATATCGCGGCGAATAAGCTCGTCCACAAGTTCAATCAGGAGCGAGGAGCGGAAAAGAGTTCCATCGATGTTAAATACGGCAACGGGACGGCTCATATGGTAATGGTACCCCGCTTTGCATAAATGCAAAGAAGCGCCATAGGGCGCTTCATGGAAGGTACGGGAGCGGAGGGTGGTCCTGGTGAAGTGGCCTGTTTGGCCAGTATAGGTGTGCAGAGCACGACTTTGTAGGCTGGTGAGACAGCGTGAAGGAAGCGCAAATGAGCCCTTCCAAAATCCGCTGAATCAGCTTCCTATCTGGTTTGGACCCAGAGTTTACAAAGCGTGATACCACTCCTTGGTTACGCATGTAGGCGCACTCGGCACCAGGACCATCCTCGGGTTGGTAGACCCCTCAAGATCTGGATCAACCCTCCCTTATCTACAGTACTCCTCCCTTTTCCAAGGTCAACAGAGACCTGTTCACTTCGCTTTTGGCCAGCGGTTGGCCGCAGGAGGCCAGAGCTTAGTGAGCGGATGGTCCGTACAGTCGTGCGGCCGGGCCGGACAGACGTAGCGTCCATAGAGGACAAGCCCATTATTCATGTAGCGCCAGTCTTCCTTTGGCACAAGCTGCTCAAGATCCTTTGAGATCTTTGTAAGGTCAGTGTTATCCGTAAGATCAAAGCGGATTGCAAAGCGGCGCACATGCGTATCAGTGGGAATCCCTTCCCATACATCGTAGAGTTCGCCAAGCACGACATGCGCAGTCTTATACGCTACTCCTGGAAGTCGGATGAGTTCTTCTGCTGTCCTCGGCACCTTTCCCTTGAACTCATCGCGCACCAGCTTCGCGGCAGCAACCACCGCTTTTGATTTCGTGCGATGAAACGTAATGCTTGCAATTTCTTTAGAAAGCGCCTCGGGATCCGCATTCGCAAAATCATCGACGCGCTTGTATTTCTTCCACAGCGTCTTGGTTACCGCATTCACTTTCTTGTCCGTACACTGCGCAGACAGCATGACCGCTGCAACAAGCTGAAACGGCGTCGTATATACAAGTTCAGTCTTTGGCTCAGGGTATGCGCGCTTAAGGTAGGCAAGCATCTTCCTTGCGCGTGCTTTGCGCTCCTTATGCTTCTCTCCCATAGCTAGCCTATGAATGCCTTGAGGTCGGCGAGCACCTCTGCCGCATGCACCTCTGGCTTCACGCTCTCATACACTTTGCGAATCACGCCCTTTGGATCTATGAGAAATGAAGTGCGCAGTATGCCATCATACTCGCGCCCCATGAATTGTTTTTTGCCCCATACGCCGTATGCGGTAACGACAGAACGGTCCTCGTCTGCGAGGAGCGGAAACTGGAGCGCATACTTCTCTGCAAACTTCTTATGGCTCTTGACTGAGTCCGCCGATATGCCGAGCACCACGGCATTAAGTGTGCGCAGGTCTGGATCAGCGTCACGAATCGCGCACGCTTCTTTCGTGCACCCAGGCGTATCATCCTTTGGATAGAAATAGACGAGCACCCATCTGCCTTGGTAGGCCGACAAGGTGTGCACTACCCCTTCTTGGTCTGGGAGCGAAAAGTCTGGCGCGTGCGTTCCTTCTTGAGGCATCATACTAGTGAGCTACTTCTTCGTTTCCCCACGCGCCCTCATAGGCGATCTTTGCAAGCGCGCCGGCAGCAATGAGTATGAAGACAAACACGATGACGCTGCCAATGATCGGAACGAGTCCGATGACGTGGAGCGCGAACATGCCAAGCACCGCTGCCCTCCAGCTCTTGTGGCGCTTCTTAGAGATCGCATAGAGTATGCCAACGCCGGCAAGGAATCCTGCATACACATACGCAAGCATGAGCATGAGCAAGTAGAGCGCAGCTAGAATGAGCGCAATGCCGATGCCAACGAATGACACGGTAAGCAGTATGAGGATGACTGGCGTCAGTATGATGAGCGCAAATCCAAGAAGCGCATGCATGAACATCTTACGCGGCGAGCGCACAGAAGAGCGCGCCAGTACCTGTTCTGAGAAGCGTGGGAATATGCCGGTCACAAGGCCAGCGGCAACAATCGCGGCCAAAGCTTTCACAAGGAAGAACACGCCCGCACCCGCTAGTGCCACACGCTGCGCTTCTTCAAAGCTCGGCACGTAGGAAGCCGGGCCGATGTACTCAACGCCGCCGAGCGCTTGTACGCTTGGCGCCATGAATACCTGCTGCGGCGCGTTGTACCGGAATACACCCCGTATAACAGTGTCGTCTGCGAGCGTGACGCGATCGCTTGCAGACACGGTCACATTGCCCAGGTATTCTCCAGAGAGATACACATCTTCGCCGTATACGGTCACATTACCGTCAGCGCCGCCAGTGACACGAACGGTCGCGCCCATCATCTGTATATCGCGCGCCTTGCCGCTCACCAGAACAACACCACCGAGCGCAGAAAGATCGCCGGCAACATCACCTCCAATGATGACGCGCGCAGCGGCAGCACGCACATCACCTCCCACTGGCTGCTCTATATCAAGCGTGCCGCCTGCCACAAGCACGTCGCCTGAGATCGGTGCTGAGATAGTAATGGTGCCGCCTGCAGCGGTAAGGTCGGCAGGGACTGGCGCGCGCACCTCAATATTTGCACCCATCAGATACGCGTTATCAGCTGGCGGCTCAGAAAGGATGAGATTTTGTTCGCCCTCAAGAGTCGCACCGAGTGCAAGTCCCGGCAGGAGTAGGAAGAACGCGAGCAGGATACCGCGCTTCATATACCCCTTATTTTACCACGGCCAATTTTAGCGGTGCAAAGCGGACGAAGAGGGTCCTGGCAAGAGCGAATATGAGTGTCGCGAGTGCGGCTGATATGAGGCAATAGACGCAGAACTCCTTGATGAGGATCGCCTGAATCAGTACAAACAGCATAGAGGCAAGGAAGCCAAAGACGCCAAGGAGATAGAGCGCAAAATATGCAATGCGCTTCGGATAGGCGATCACGACAGCACTGCATATAAATACAAGTGCGTAGAATCCCGTTCCGTATATGCCATAGGGTATGCCAAAGAGCCGCGAGTAGGGGCTCTGCGCAACTGCGTTGCAGCCGCTTAGAATAGAGACATCGCACGCAAGCGCTGTGCCTGAGAGTGCGGATTCTGCGAGGTACCAAGAATCTGCTATGCCGATGAATGCTGCTACGAGCAGGCCGGCAAGGAGTAACGCTTTCTTCATGTTGAAGTATCGTATCCTGAAGGCCTGCCCTGGGCAAACGAGGGCTATACTGAGCATATGCAAGACCGTACCAATGATGAGTGGAGAGAAAAGCTCGACCCGGAAGCCTATCGCGTACTTCGTGAGAAAGGCACTGAGGCGCCTTTTACCGGGGCCTATTTGGATACGAAAGAAACAGGGGTGTACCGCTGTAAGGGCTGTGGCGCGGAACTGTTCTCTTCCGATGCTAAATTCGATTCAGGAAGCGGCTGGCCTTCGTTTACCGATCCTCTGGTTGTCCAAAACGTAGGAACACGCGTAGACGATTCTCATGGAATGAACCGGACCGAGGTGTACTGCAAGAACTGCGGCGGACACCTGGGCCACGTCTTTGATGACGGTCCTCAAGATAGAGGTGGCAAGCGCTACTGCATAAACTCAGTCTGTCTTGATTTCGAGAAGAAAGACTAACCCCCGGGCGCTGCCGGGGGTCGTTGGTCTCGATTCAGATGTAGCGACGAAGTGATCGAGTGAGCTCAGAAGTTTCTGATCCCTTTTTCGCGTGCGGCTGATAGGCCACGCGCGCATGCTCGATACAGTAGGTGTCCTTGCCAGGCGTCTTTCTTCCGCAGAATGCGAAACTTGCGTCTGCCGGGTCGCCGATCGGCCACTTGCACATGTGCGCCCCGAGCGTGTGGATGTCCGCAGTACCGAAGGCTTGCGGCTCCCTGATCTCAGGCAGCGGCTGGGTCCTCGGATGCGGATTCTGAACCACGCGCGAGTACGCGTGCTCACGCCTGAAACCCCGCGGCCGTTCCGGAAGATCGAGCACCTTCCGTTGGCTGTAGATTTGAGCTACGGTTACGCCTCCTCCAAGTTCGTTGATGATGGCGTGCGTGGATTCCCCCGCATTCCACATCCTCTTCAGGGTTGCTTTAGCTTCCGGTGTCCAGTCCACGATTCCCTCCTCCGTTCGTGCGTGCTGTTCCTTGTGAGTTATATACAACCGAGCACTGTTTGTCCATTTGGCGTCATGCCTATCTCTTTCTCTTCAAATGCGATCTTGGTTTCTTGTGCGTTCTTAGCAAGCGATACGAGTACCGCGAGTCCGCACCGCACCTCCTTTTCCCAGTACTGATCGAATGCAAAGTTGCCGAGCGAATAGTACACACGGGTAGCGCCAATGTTCTCAACCTCTCCTACAACATGTGCATGCGTTCCGATGACGATATCGGCACCGGCTTCACTGAAGCGCCGGGCAAGAAGCCGCACTGCTTCAGGGGGCGTCTTTTCATACTCAGTGCCCCAGTGTGCCATGACAATGACAACGTCAGCATCCTGCCGCCTCCCATCTCGTATCGAAGCTATGGCAGCCGCCTCGCTACCGCCTTCAAATTCACTGTAGCCGACAAGAGCGATGCGCGTACCGTTTTTCTCCAGCATGCGTGGCTCAGGCGTTGTGCGAAGCGGGTCGCCCACGAACACAATCCCTGAGGCCTCTAGGTAGCGCTTCGTACTCTCAACGCCCGTAGTACCGAAATCGTGTATATGGTTGTTCCCTATCGAAACCGCATCAAAGCCAAGCGCAGCAAGCATGCTTGCAACTGCCGGCGCAAATGTAAACCGCATGTTATTCATATCCCCCACGGCTGTTCCTGAAGATACTGAGTAGCTATCTGTTATCGGCCCCTCAAGATTACCGAGGGTGAAGTCTGCGCTCTCAAGCAATTCGCGCACCTCGCCAAATACGTGATCTGATCCGTGCGCATCGAGTGATTTTCGTATGTGCCGGTCGAGCATAATGTCGCCCACAAAAAGCAGCGTTGTAGTAGCGACTTCCTCCTGCACCTCCTCAGCACTGGTGTGGAGTACGTACTCCTCTATAGGAAAGAGCACTAGGCCGACCGTAAGCAATACGGACATGAACACCACACCGAAGAACGCAAGATAGGTATTTATATGTGACATACCGCGTTTGAATGCTTCTCAAAGTAGCGCTGATGATATTCTTCGGCGCGCCAGAACGTTGATGCAGGCGTGATCTCAGTTGCAACCGGCAGCGTAACTTTCCTTTGCACGTCATCACGCACACGCTCAGCAGTCTCCCGCTGCGCGGGCGTACGGTAAAAGATTCCTGACCGATACTGGGTTCCAACATCAGGCCCCTGCCTGTCCACCTGCGTGGGGTCATGGAGCGCAAAGAATTTCTGCACCAGCGCCTCGTACGTGACTTGCTCTGGATCAAACGTGATGCGAACCGCCTCAGCATGGCCTGTTGCACCTGAGCAAACCTGTTCGTAGGTAGGGTTTTCGCGCTTACCTCCCGTATACCCGGACTCCACGTCAAGAACTCCCTGCACGCGGAGGAATGCGGCTTCAACGCCCCAGAAGCAGCCTGCGGCAAAGATGGCTTCTTCAGTCATGTAACTAGTATAGCGCTTAGCGAGTTCTAGAGGGCAGAGCGAAGACCTCCCGCAGAAAGGGCGTGACTGCGCCTTCCCTGAGGGAGGACACTAAGACGATGAGCGTCTTGCTGTGCGTTCGTCACGTACAGGTAACCGTCTTTCCCATCCACCATTCCATGCCATTCATGCAGGCACTCGGTCTGGGGGTAGGAATCATCGTCTTAAAGCTTCTTACCCCTGCGCTCTTTTCTGAACTTGAGACAACCGCAATCTTGTTTCTGGACGGTGCACAGGTAAGTGCACAAACTGCCACAAGTCTTGCCGCCAGCGTTGGTGACATACGCATTACCCATCAACCGCTTGTGCTGCCAAAGGGTCCAGAGATACGAACGCGCTAACGCACCATGGGTCAGATATGCATCTGACCCATCGCTATTTTCCAAGGAACGTGTTTGTACCCTCCTCTTCGCGTTCATGTATCTCTTCGTCTCCAAGACCGAAGTAGTGGCCGACCTCGTGCCAAAGCGTCTCGGCAGTCACGCGCGCAATCGCGTCTTTAAGGCTTTCTCCTTTTGCCTCTTCTTCGGCAGCTTCAAGAATGGGGAGCCGATAAAGCGTAATGGTATCCGGTACCGTTGCGCCGATGCCGTACCCTTCCCCCCGCAGCGTGCGAGGTACGCCCTGATAGAGGCCAAGAAGAGTATCACCCTCTGCGAGGCCTTCTTCCGCGCGAATAAGGTCGCTTGGCTCGTCTTCGACAAGAAGCGCCACATTTTCTATCTGGCGTTTGAAACGCTCAGGTACCGCGTTCCAGAGCGAGAACGCAAGGTCGCTGAATTCCTGTTCGGTCATAGGAGCATTATCGCGAATACGTATGGTTTATACTAGAGCGAATGCGAATCAAGATTGCGAGGTATGCAAAATTCAGCGGCGTAGCGCTCACCCTGGGCGCTCTTATACTTCTTGCGCTTTTTGTTGATATTGAGACGCTGCGCGGATACATAGAGCATGCCGGCGTCTGGGCGCCGATTCTTTTCATCGTGCTTAAAGCTTCAACCGTAGTGGTCGCGCCGCTCTCAGGCGGCCCGCTCTATCCGCTCGTGGGCGCATTCTTCGGATTCTTTCCGGGACTTATCTACGCGATTATCGGTGACTTCATCGGCTATACGATCGCGTTCTTTATCAGCCGCACGTTTGGCTATCCGCTCGTACGCAAGTTCATTGAAAGCGATGACCGAAGCCTGCTTCCTAAGATCGTAAAGCATGTTGGCACGCCAAAGGGATTCTTCCTTGCATGCATTACACTCGGCTTTGTTCCTGATCTTCTTTCCTATGGCGCAGGCCTCTCAAAGCTTCGCTATCCAGTATTCATCGGGATTATCACGCCGTTGTCTGCGGTCATCTCAACGCTGCTCGTACTCTTTGGCGCGACGCTTGGCGGCGACTCGCTCTCCTATGCCCTTATCGTTCCCGCAGTTGGCGTGTTCGTTGTTGCGTTTGGCGCATACTTCTTCTATCAGGCAGTGACGAAGAAAGATCCTACTGCGCCTCCTTCCCTTTAGATCGGAAGTGGATTCTCGCTGCACTCAGCGTACGTCTGCGCGCCGTTCTCTTCTAGAAATGCGGTCTCGCCCTTAGACCAGAACACGATGCTTTCATCTTCGTTCGCATACCGAATGCCGGATGCTGCGATTGTTTGCGGGAGCGTGAGCGTGCGGCCGTCTGAGAGCATGATTACCACCTCGTTCTCTGCGTAAAGCGCAATAATCCCCTTCTCATCAGCACAGAGGTACGATGCGTCAGTTGATGCCGATTCCTGAGGCGGCACGAGCTCTTGAATCTCTGCGACAACGGAACTCTGCTTTGCACCGAGCCAGTAGCCGAATGCAAAGACACCGATAAAAAGTATGATCGCGAGTGCTTGCGAGTACCAGGTTACTTTCTTCCATTCGATAGTCATAGTCGTAAGTATATAAGAAAAACGCCCCTGCGCGGGGCGTTTTTCTTGCGTGCCACTAACTACTGCGCAAGCTGCGCCTCAATGAGCGGCTTGACCGTATCGTACGGGTACGCACCTGCGATAAGATCGGTGCCGATGATCGCGCCAGGCGTGCCCTGGATGCCGAGCGCTGAGCCCTCTGCACGGTCTGCTTCTATAGCGGCCCGGTACTCAGCTTCCTTCTGGTTCATGAGTGCCTCAACGCGCGCTACATCAATGCCGCCGAGCCCTTCGGTGAGGGTCTTGATGCTTGCAAGGTCGCCGAAGCCGCCATGCTCTTCATCCTGCGCCTCGGTCATAGCGCGATACCAGTCGTACCAACGATCTGGATACGCTTCCCACATAGCGCGTGCAAAGAGCGCTGCGGTTTCTGAATCAGGACCGAGGAACTGGAAGTCCTTGAAGACAATGCGGAGTTTGCCAGTCTCAACGTACTCCGAGTAGAGCTGCGAAACGGTCGTGAGCTCGAACTGCTTACAGAATGGGCACTGGTAATCAAACCAGACTGCCATCGTAACTGGTGCAGACGGATTGCCGATGAACGGAGACCCTTCAGTTTTTACATCCTTAATGTCTACCGCGACAGGAGCACCCGGCTGTGCCTCTTGGTTTGCATCAGGGCGTCCAAATGCAAATGCGCCCGCGATTATGATCGCGCCTAGAAGAACGGCGATCGGCGTCATGTACTTCTCTATAAACGAACCATTGCTTGTGCCCTGCTCAGTCATACGTAATTGCTATTACCCGGTTATATATCAATACCTATAAGAATACCCCCTTTTGGGGGTATTCCAAGAGCACACAGAAGCTAGGGTTTACGCCTTCGATTCGAAGAACGTAAGCGCCTTGCCGGTCTTTCCAGCACGGCCGGTGCGGCCGATGCGGTGCGTGTAGTCCTCGTAAGTTCCCGGGAGATCGAAGTTGATCACATGGGAAACGCCTGAGATATCAAGACCGCGTGCGGCAACGTCGGTTGCGACAAGCACCTGCACATGATCCTGCTTGAAGAGCGTAAGAGCCTTCTGGCGCTTGCCGTGGGTCTTGTCTCCATGGATCGATTCAGCCTTCACGCCTGCACGCATGAGATCACGCGTAAGACGCTCGACACCATGCTTGGTGCGTCCGAAGACGAGCACCTTGTCATACTCCGGATTCTTGAGGAGATCGACGAGCGTGGTGAATTTGTGGTCGCTGCCCTTCACATAGATCACGTCCTGATCGATGGTAGCTGCAGTTTCGCGAGTCTTAACCATGATACGAACGGGATCATTGAGGAAGTCGCCGATCAAGCGCTCGATGTCACGCGACATAGTCGCTGTGAAGAAGAGCGTGTGACGGTCCTTGGGCATCTTGCCGATGATGAAGCGCATGTCTGGGATGAATCCCATGTCGAGCATGCGGTCAGCCTCGTCAAGCACGACCGTTCCGAACTCAGAAAAATCAAGCTCGCGGCGCTCCTCAAGGTCCTTCAAGCGTCCAGGCGTACCAACCACGAAGGCTGGCTTGCGGCGGAGCTGGCGGATTTGAGGCTCGATGCCTGCGCCACCCACACAGGTGACGGAAGCAATATTCAGAAGACGGGCGAATCCATAGAATTCGTTCTCGATCTGAATAGCGAGCTCGCGAGTAGGTGCCATGATGAGTACGCGCTCGTTCTTGCCGAGTGCGCGCATCTTCAACACCTTGTCGATGAGCGGAATGAGGAAGGATGCGGTCTTACCAGTACCGGTATTTGCGATACCGACAATATCCTTGCCGTTGAGCACGACCGGAATCGACTGATCCTGAATCGGCGTTGGGGTTACATACCCCTTAGCAATGATGTTGTTCTTCAAGTTCTGATCGATCTTGAAGTCGGTAAACGCGTGCGTTGGTACGTACGGTGCTTCCACTTCCTGTGTGGTTGCCTTATTCACGAACATCGATACATCGAAGTTCGCTTCGGCGCGGTTTGATCGCTTGCGCGATGCACCAGGGCGAGAGCCGCCAGGACGCATACGATTGTTGCTCCTGCGACGTCCGCCGCCATGGTCGTTAGGGACTGGTCCCTTGTAGTGGCGTGGTGGACGTGCGTCCATACGCCTAATGTATGTAGTAGCCATTGAATTGTTTCTTCAAAACGCCGCAGAGGAACGCGATCGTTTAAATAATTCCGCAGTCTTGAGAGTTTCAGGCGTAATCCTCTAGAACCTACTTCTGTGCCTGGTCTCGAGGAACTCTCAAGACGCTAAACCAATGGAGGACTGTGGTAATGAAAGTATGGCATAAATACTTATATAAAGCAAGAGGCCCCTATCATGGGGCTTCTTGCTTACCTCTCGTACTCTCCTAGGAGGTTCTCTTTCTGGTCTTGGCGGCTTTCTTTGCGGATGCTTTTCGTGCTGCTTTCGGTCGTGCTGCAGAGGCCCTGCCTCCCTTTTCCCCGCCCTTTTTGGACGGACTCGTATCTTTCTTTTTCCCGCGTCCTGACCCGCTTAGTTTTCCGCCCTTGTCCTGCTTGTTTACGGTCGCCCAGGCACGACTCTCTGCTTCTTTCTCCGATACGCCTTTCTTTTCGTAGCTCTCTTCTATGTGCTCTGCTTGTCGTTTCTGCTTGTCGGTATAGGCGCTCTTATCGCCGCGCGGCATACGCCCGGTAGCGAAGCTATGCTACCGGGTTCCTGCCCTGGATAAGACGAACGAGGAAGAAGATGATCGCAAGGACGAGGAGGAGATGGATGAATCCACCGAGTGTGTACGACGTCACAAGTCCGAGCGCCCAGAGAACGAGAAGTACTACTGCTATGGTTGCGAGCATGTGTGTGGTGTTAATCGTGTAATCGTTCCGGGCGCTAGCGTTCGTTTCAGGATACGCTCCGGAATACATCATCTAAGACGTTCGCGTTCGCCTGTAGTTACAAAAATACCGCCTAGGTAAGCGGTATTTTCATGAGTACTTTATGAAGTGCGGCGTGCTTTGGCGCGCTCTGATTCGGTGAGCTGCTGCTTGCGCAGGCGCACCGTCTTTGGCGTGATCTCGAGGTACTCATCCTCAGCCATTACTTCAAGGCCGCGCTCGATTGAAAGTTCGTACGCAGGTACAAGCGTAATAGCTTCGTCGTTGCCTGATGAGCGCACGTTGGTGAGGTTCTTACCCTTGGTTGGATTCACGAGCATCTCCTCGCCCTTTGAGGTATTGCCTATAACCATGCCTTCGTACACTTCAGTTGCCGGCGGAATGTAGAGCATGCCGCGATCCTGGAGACCCCAGAGCGCATAACCGAGCGCCTTACCGGTTGCCATGGCAACCATGGAGCCGACCTGGCGCTTCTTGATCTCGCCAGCGTATGGCATAAAGCCGACCACGCGTGAGGAGATGATGCCCTCGCCCTTCGTA
>DATMJP010000020.1:0-6164 GCA_035553815.1 Minisyncoccota bacterium | reverse complement strand
AGCGATGACTTGCCTGAGCCTGAAAGGCCTGTGATAACTGTCATAACGCCACGCGGCATTTCAACCGAGAGGTTCTTGAGGTTATGGGTACGGGCACCCTTCACCGATATCCAATCGGCTCCCTGATGCTGTTCATGCTTTTTTGCCTTTGCCATGTATGGAAATGGCCTGCCCGTGATGGGGCAGGTACGGCACCATTATACCACTAAACAGCAAACTTGATTAACAGAGCGTTAAGCTGCAGGAGCTTGTGGGGTTTCAGGAGCAGGAGCGCTCAGCATGCCCTCGATCTTGCGGACAATCTCTTCTATCTCCACTTCTGCCTTTACCAAGTAGTCGTTTGCGCCAAGCGACTTCGCCTTCTCAACGTCAGTTGCCTGTCCGAGATTGGAAACGATTACGACAGGGACATCCTTGTGCTCGTCTGTGCGTGCACGAATAGCCTGAAGCACTTCATAGCCGCCCATCGTTGGAAGCATGAGATCAAGAAGCACGAGAGATGGCTTGTACTGCTCAAAGAGTGTAAGCGCTTCATTGCCATCTGATGCGTAAAGAGTCTGATACTTGCCTGCAAAGGTGTGGCCAAGCAGGTTCTTAAGAATGGGATCGTCTTCGACGACCATGATGAACTTCGTGTCGGTCATACGGCAAAGTGTAACATGAAGCGTTTAGGATTCTATAGGCAAGGAAAGGGTGAATATTGTACCCGGACCATCCTCATTAGGCTTGAAATCAAGGTCTCCTCCATGATCCGTTGCAATGGTGCGCGCGATGTAAAGACCGAGGCCATTGCCCTGGTTCTGCTTCGTAATTGCGTTTGGCGCCCGGTAGAAGCGCTCGAAGATATTACCGCGGTCTTCAGCCGGTATGCCGATACCTGTATCGCGCACATGTATCTGGAGCATGTTCTGCGCAACCGTTGCGTACACGCGCACAGTACCGCCTGCAGGCGTATAGCGAATGGCGTTTTCGATAAGGTTATTCAGGATCCACTTGATGCGGCCCTTATCTGCCTTAACGCGAGGCAGTGTCTCTTCGCCGCCTGCGTAAAAGAGCGAGACCTGACTCTGGTTTGCAAGCTGCGCAAAATCGCGCGTCATCTCAGAAACAAACTTGCCAAGATCAAGCGACTCGAACGTGTACTTGTACTTTCCTGACTCAATAGAGGAGATATCAAGCAGCGTACCGACGGTATCCACAAGATCATGGCTCTTGTCCTTGGCGCTCGTCACAAGCGCTTTCTGTTCTGCAGTCAGGCCGGGGTCCTTTTCAAGCGCTTCAAGTGCCCAACGAATACCGGTCAGAGGCGTGCGCAGCTGGTGTGCAGCGGTTGAAATGAAGTCTGATTTAATGCGCGAAATCTCCATATCATGGCGATGTACTTCATCCACGCTGTCAGTGAACTTCTGAAATACATTTGCAAGCGTATGAACTTCCTTAGGCGTATGCGAGAGATCAGGTAGCGGAACGCGCTGCCCTGTCTCAGCGAACGTTGTCATGGCATCGATGATGAGCCGGAGCGGACGGACGATAAGCCGGTTCACCGTCCAGAAAACAAGCACTATGAGGATAAGGGCGAACAGCACGAGAAGAACACCCTCCTGCACAATGAGAAGCTGAAGCGCAACATCAGCATGCGTCGAGAGCTCAGGCGGGAAGAGCTCAAAGAGCCGATCCTTAAGAAAGAGAACCAGTACGTAGATAAGTCCGGCCGCTACAGCGGTCGTTCCTAAGAAAAGCAATATAAGAATCGCTCGTATGCCCATTGCCGCAATGATAGCACCCCTATTCTAGATTTCCCCAGCCCTAGCCACGACGGCGCTTCTTGGTTGCGCCTGAGCGCCCCGCCTTCTTTCCAGGAGTTTCCTTACCCTCAAGCGTATAGATTTCGTCGCGAATAATGGCAGCTGTTTCAAAATCGAGCGCCTCTACTGCCTCATTCATCTGGCGACGCTTCTCCTCAAGAAAGGCCTTTGGATCTTCCTCATAGAGACGAGCATCAAGCTCAAGCAGCGAATCCACCGTCTTTTGATGCTCACTGCGCATTGATTCTGCGATGTCGCGAATCTCCTTCTTAATAGTGATCGGCGTGATGCCGTGTTCCTTGTTGTAGGCAAGCTGTATCTCGCGCCTGCGATTTGTTTCTCCTATGGCGCGCTCAAGAGATCCCGTCATGACATCAGCGTAGAGAATCACCCTGCCAAGTATATTGCGAGCAGCGCGGCCGATGGTCTGTATGAGCGATGTATCGGAACGTAGGAATCCTTCTTTGTCTGCATCGAGAATCCCCACGAGTTCCACTTCAGGCAGGTCAAGACCCTCGCGCAACAAGTTCACGCCAACAAGAATATCGAACGTGCCCTTGCGGAATTCCGTAAGGATAGTGATGCGATCAATGGTCTTCACGTCGCTATGCAAATATTCCGCTGCAATACCGCGTTCTTTGAGGAAGTTAGAAAGATCCTCAGCCATCTGCTTCGTAAGCGTCGTTGCAAGTGCGCGTCCTCCGCGCTTTATTACGGTCTCTGCTTCATTAATAAAATCAGCAACCTGGCCTTTGTAGTCTCCAGCTTCAGTAACGCCCCGTATCACTAGTTCAGGATCAACAAGCCCTGTAGGGCGAATGATCTGCTCAACCACTTGCCCGTCTGGCGGCACGCTGTGCTCCTTCTCATATTTGCCTGGTGTCGCTGACGTATAGATAACTTGGCCAATACGCTCTTCGAATTCCTCGAATTTGAGTGGTCGGTTATCACGTGCAGACGGCAGGCGGAAGCCATGTTCAATCAGCACGTCCTTGCGTGACCGATCGCCAGCATACATGCCGCCTATCTGCGTAACCGTTACGTGCGACTCGTCGATAACCGTAAGGAAGTCAGCCGAACCGTCCTTCTTGTGCGGGAAGTAGGACAATAGCGTGTGCGGCGGCTCGCCCGGGCTGCGTCCGTCAAAGTGGCGTGAGTAGTTTTCAATACCGGTGGTATACCCCATCTCGCGGATAAGTGAGAGATCATGGAGCGTGCGGCGCTTCAGGCGCTCATGCTCAAGCGGCTTTTCCTCGCGTTTCAGCTGAGCCAAGCGCTCATCGAGTTCTGCGCGAATATCCTCAAGCGCGCGATTACGCTCATCTTCGCTTGTCACAAAGTGCTTTGCAGGGAATACGAAGATGGACTCGGGTGTATCAGTCTTCGCGCGCGTGATGGGATCCAAACACTCAAGCGCAATGACCGAGTCCTCATCAAATGCCACACGGAAGATTGCACGCTCATTGACCGGCATGAGCTCAAGCGAGTTACCAACCGCCCTAAACTGGCCCGGGGAGAGGTCTGCCGTGGTGCGCTCAAAGTAAATGCCGACCAGTTTCCTGATGAGCGAAGCGCGGTCTTCCTTCTGCCCCACTTGCAGCTTCACATGCACCTTTTCGTACTGCTCAGGAGAGCCAAGACCATAGATCGCCGATACGGACGCGACGATGATTACATCCTTGCGAGTAAGGAGTGCCTGCGTCGCTGCGTGGCGCAATCGGTCAATCTCCGCATTGATCTGCGCTTCCTTCTCTATGTAGGTATCCGAATGCGCAATGTAGGCCTCTGGCTGGTAATAGTCATAGTACGAGACAAAGTAATGGACCGCATTCTCTGGAAAAAACTCGCGGTACTCCTGCGCAAGCTGGGCAGCGAGCGTCTTATTGTGCGCAAGCACCAGGGTGGGCATCTGCACCTCATTTATTACGTTTGCGATGCTGTAGGTCTTGCCTGAACCGGTAACGCCTAGAAGCGTCTGATGCTTTAGTCCTTTCTTAACGCCATCCGCAAGATCCTTAATCGCTTTTGGCTGATCGCCTGCTGGAGGAAATGGGCTGTGTATTGTAAAGCCTGCCATATGATGAGTGTACCTGCGCGGGATGAAATATAAAAGAAGCCGCGAAGTTGGCAATCTGAATTGCGCGTGGTATCAGGTACAGGGACAACCTGGGAGGCGATCATGCGCACAGCGTTCTCATCGACCGCCTTCACGCGGTTGCGAAATTTACGTACCTTGGCTCGCACGTTCGTCGAGCTGTATCAAACGCAGAATCTTGTTGTTGTTTCAGACGAGCCGTTCTTCATCGACAACGAAGATGGGGATCCGTATCCGGATTCAGGCGTGATCCTCCTGATACCAGCAGCAAATCTCCATCAGGTCGAGGACGCGCACTATGTCTGGGAAGAACTCAGCTACATCGCGCAGGCCGCAAAACGAAACGCGTACACGGAAGCTGAGCTGCGCAAATTCGAGGAATGGGCCGGCTATCTGCTTGCGGTCCTGAACATAGAGTTAGTAATGTTCGATGAGGTCCTGCCGACATTTTTCGGACTTGCAGAGAACTTGATCAACTAGACCCTTCTGAGGCCGTGGCGACACGGTCTCAAACTTTATTGATTGTACTTGGATTCAAAATTATCGCGGTACTCAGCGAACCTTCCCTCCTTAATTGCCTCGCGAGCGCCATCAACAAGCTGAATGATAAAACCCAGGTTGTGCATGGAAGCAATAATCTGCCCTAGCATCTCGTTAGCACGCAAGAGATGGGATACGTATGCGCGCGTAAAGGACTCAGTACCGGGTACTACGGTCTCAGGATCAAGCGCAGAGAAATCATTTTTGTACTGCTCATTTCTCAGGTGCTTAATGCCGCGCTTTGTGTAGATAGACCCATGGCGGCCAAGACGGGTTGCCGCAACACAATCAAAAAGATCGATGCCATTTGCTATGCCAGTAAGCACGTCCGTAGGTTCACCGATGCCAAGAAAGTGGCGCGGCTTTTCTTCTGGGAGATGGGTAATAGCGGCCTGCAGCGCACCCTGCATATCTTCCTTGCTAAACGATCCACCGATGCCAAACCCATCAAAGCCCATAGAAGCAATCTCTTTTGCGCTCTCCTCGCGCAGATCGGTGTAGCGGCCGCCCTGCACGATGCCGAAGATCGCCTGCTTTCGTGCAGCAGCAAGATTCTGGCGATGCGCCTTTAAGGAGCGCTCCGCCCATTTGTGCGTACGATGCATAGCTTCGCGCTGATACTCATAGGGTTCAGTTGGAGCCGTGCACTCATCAAACGCAAAGAACATATCTGCGCCAAGCGCATGCTGTATTTCTATAGAGCGCTCCGGCGTGAAGCGATGCAGGGAGCCATCAAGGTGCGACGTGAACGTCACACCTTCCTCGTCAATAACGGCGAGTTGCCCATGCTGGGATTGCACGCCCTCGTCAAAGACTGCAATACCGTGCTCGCGGGGCGCTTCGTCGCCCTTGGCAATTTTTGTGATCGTACGACCGAACGCAGCACCAAGGGAAAAGACTTGGAAGCCACCGGAGTCGGTCATGGTTGGCCCAGCCCAGCCCATAAACGCGCCGAGTCCTCCCGCGTCTTTAACAATCTGTTCTCCAGGCTGCAGATAGAGGTGATAGGTGTTGGCAAG
This sequence comes from Minisyncoccota bacterium, assembly GCA_035553815.1. Taxonomy (GTDB): domain Bacteria; phylum Patescibacteriota; class Minisyncoccia; order Phycocordibacterales; family Phycocordibacteraceae; genus C7867-001. The sequence goes on along the minus strand of DATMJP010000020.1, from coordinate 705 downwards.
TACTACTTGCGCGCCGAGTTTAGGTAGCGTGTCAGGCAAGACACCCTTAACACCCGCCTTAGTGCCAACAGGTACGAACGCAGGCGTCTCAATGACTCCGTGCGGCGTACGCAAAGTGCCGGCTCGAGCAGTTTTCTCTCTAGCCGCTATAGAGAATTGGAATTCATCCATTACTCACACGGTAAAGGTACGCTTAGGTTTAGGCAAGGACATGTCGCTGAGGGAGACCTTGACAAGGTCCCTCTTCAGCTATATAGTCCATGTCGGTATAACCAGAGTTCTTTTCGCGTATCAGAAAAGGGCTCCAACACACGGAGACTCCCATGAAGAAGTTGACTCTGGCGAGCGCGGGGGCTCTCGTGCTCTCGCTCGCCATCGCCGGCGCCTCCAAGGCGCAAACCTTCGACCTCGGCGGGGCCGCCGTGCCTCCGCCTCCCGCGTCCACGCAGACTGCTCCCGAGCAGTATGTGCTGGTCGACGGCGAAGCCGCATCCCGCGGCCGCCTCGTTCCGATCAGGAGCGAGACCCAGCACGATTTCGCGCTGGTCTCTCTCTCCGAAATCCAGAGGGTCGACCCGCAAAACGGGCGCGCCACCTTCGATCGGATCAACAGCGAAACGGAGCGCACCTGCGCCCGTTCCGCGCGCTACGTCGCCCACGTCCAGACCATGATCGAGCGTGCGCAGGCCAACGGCCAGCGCTCTG
>DATMJP010000019.1:0-6303 GCA_035553815.1 Minisyncoccota bacterium | reverse complement strand
AATGCGGTCTCAGTCCGTATTAACAGAGCAATCAAAAAGGTGCAGCACCTCATTCGCGCATAACGCTATGAAGAAGCTAGAAACATTTATCGAATCATTCAAGGACGCTGTCCGCCTCGTGCGGATCGAACCTGCCGTTCGCGACTCTGTCCGCGAGCGGCTAGTTGCCTATGCTGATCTTCATGCCGTGCGCGAGGTTGCGGGCCGCGCTAAGGCAACGGCGGTAGAAACAGTATCAATCTGGGCGCAACTTCACGCGCATGCACTGCGTGCTGGATTTGCGGTATTCATCGCGCTCGTTGGCACAAGCGGTATTGCGCTTGCATCTGAGAACACGCTTCCGGGCGATATGCTGTATCCAGTCAAGATCGGCTTTGTAGAGCCGCTTGAAACCGCAATGCTCGTAGATGCAAAGAGTCGCGCGACTTGGAATTCAATTCTTGCGGAGCGGCGCCTTGCTGAAGCAGCAATGCTTGCTTCAAACGGTGCGCTTACTGAACAGAACCGTATCTTGCTACAGGATCAGTTTGAACTTCACGTAGACCGCGCAAACAGTGCAGCAAGCGAGGTCCGTACAAAGGGAGATATTGCAGGATCACTCTCAGTACGCTCGGATCTTGAAGCGCGTCTCGTTGCACACGCAGACATTTTTGGACTCATGAGCAACCCGGAAGGCATTCCGGAAGCGCCGCCTAACGAGCTCGGTAAGCTTCATCGCTCAATTGCACTCAAGCGCGACGTAGTTACTGCAGAGCGCATGGAAACTGAACGCGAAGCCTCCGCGCGCATGTTTGCCTATAGCGATTCTTATATTGATGCTGCTACTGCGGTTACCGAAGATGTAGCACGCGTCGCGCTATCTACCGGGGGCGCAGTGTTTGTGGATATTGATAATCGCATCACTGCAGCTCGCGATGCTCTTACCATTGCCCGCTCTGCGCTTTCCCGCCAGGAGGACGGTGGTGCATTTATTGCAACGCAGACAGCGACGCGCCTTGCGCATGAGGCAGCAATTTTAAATAAGAACCGTAACGTCCTTGCACAGGCAAGCGATGCTCGTGCGCGTTCAAAGGGAATTGAGGCCGCAAGCATGCCGGTTGCCGATGCGCCTGCTGACGCCGCTGCTTCCTCTGCCGCAGGAAGTGCTCCGGCAGTCATGATGATGAAAGCCCCGCTGCTTGATGCGCCAATCGGCATAACGGCGACCACCTCGCTTGATACCTCTACTTCGACTGAAGAAGATATCGCAGAGATGCCGGAGAAGTCTTCTGACGCCCAGAATCCTTCACAGGAAACCCAGGAATCGGACAACAATGAGGAGAAATCATCTGGGAGCGGCTCAGTGAATGTACAGGTTGGACCGGTGCGCGTGACCGTTCCAAGCGTGCTTGGCTTCTAAAAAATGGAGAGTTGCGTGTCGGCTGATACAATAGCTCGACATGACGCAAGGCGAAGCTCTAGCGATACTTAAAACAGGGGCGAATGTTTTCCTTACCGGCAGTCCAGGAAGCGGTAAGTCTCACACCGTTAATACCTATGTTGCGTGGCTCAAAGAGCACGGTATAGAGCCTGCTATAACCGCCTCAACCGGTATTGCAGCGACGCACATTCACGGACAAACGATCCACTCATGGAGTGGCATTGGCGTTGCAGAACACCTGAGTCCTGAGCTTCTTGATCGTGTCTCTTCAAAGGAGTACATCGTAAAGCGCATACAAAAAACGCCTGTGCTGGTTATTGATGAGATATCCATGCTTTCAGGAACAACGCTCTCTATGGTGGATGCAGTCTGCCGCGAGGTGCGCCACAGCGAACGCCCCTTTGGCGGCATGCAGGTGGTACTTGTGGGCGATTTCTTCCAGCTTCCGCCAATTGGCCGGCGTGGTGCACAAACGCATTTTGCATTTGAATCTGAGGCGTGGCGCGCACTTAATCCGATCATTTGCTATCTCTCTGACCAGTACCGCCAGGAAGATTCAGTCCTGCTTGATGTGCTTGGTGCTATTAGGAGCGGTTCCTGGGATCATACGCATGTCTCTCATATAACGAATCGAGAGAGCGAGGGCGTCGACATTGAAGACGATGTTCCGCGTCTCTATACGCATAACGAAGATGTGGAGCGCTTAAATGCAGAGAAGCTCGCAAAACTAAGTACACCGTCGCGCACGTTTGCCATGAGTGAGACGGGCGGGCCAGTGCTTGTTGAAGGACTGAAACGCGGGTGTCTTTCGCCTGAGACGCTCGTGCTCAAAGAAGGAGCACTCGTCATGTGTACGAAGAACAATCCGATACTCGGCTATGCCAACGGCACCCTTGGCAGGGTCGTAAAGTTTGAAGCGGGAACTAACTACCCGGTCATTGAGACGGTTGCAGGCGACCTCATCACTATTGCTCCTGCAGACTGGGCAGTCGAGGAAGATGGACGCGTGCGCGCAAAGATTACCCAGGTGCCGCTGCGTCTTGCGTGGGCTATCACGATTCATAAGAGCCAGGGCATGAGCATGGACCAAGCAGCGATGGATCTTTCGCGCGTCTTTGAGTACGGACAAGGCTATGTTGCGCTCTCGCGCGTGCGCAGTCTTGCGGGGCTCCATCTGCTTGGCTGGTCTGAGGCAGCGCTTACCGTGCATCCTGAAGTAGTGCGAGTAAACGCGCAGCTTGAGAAAGCATCAGAGGAGGCGCGCGGCGCATTCGCTGCGCTTAGTGACACGGGAGAGTTAGCGGAAATGGAGGAGAATTTCATACGTGCAAGTGGTGGGACGCTTGAGGTGCAGCGCATACAAAAGAAGTCGAAAGCATCTACCTATGACGAGACTCGAGATTTGGTTAAGGAGGGAAAGAACGTTGAGGAAATCTGTACGCTACGCGGCCGCACGCTTGGAACTATTGCTGATCATTTGGAAAAACTAATTGCATCTAATGCGCTTACTCGTGAAGAGGTGCTTGATGCCTATCCGGAAGACCTCCGCGCCGATCTTCCAAAGATATTCACTGCCTTCAAGAAGAAAGGAAGCGCACAGCTCGCTGCCGTTCATACATTCCTCAAGGGTGCGCACTCGTATGATGATTTGAAGCTGGCGCGGGCGGTGTATAGCGACTAGGCTCGTTCACGCATGCGACAGGACGGTTCAGCTATATAGAGTGTATGTTCACTACGATCGCCAAGGTAGTAGTCGGTATTTTGCTGCTCTCCGGTGTGTATGTATGGGTGTTTGAGGAGCGCGATGTGCTTACGCCAATTGCGCGCGCCAATCCTGAGGCGGTAACGGGTTCAGTAACCACATTTGGTACTGATACTGAGTTTGTGGCTGAGGGCGTGCTGCTTCGGTACCAGAGCTCTGATATTCCGGTCTACTATCTTCTGTACGAGAATCAGTCGCACCGATTCATACGCAAGGAACTGCGATTCACGGATGTGCGCGGCTGTAGCGCGCAGGCAGGCGACTTGCCGTGCGTGTTTCAGACAGATCAAAATGCCCCACCCGTACCGCTTGGCTCCTACGTGCGCGTAGCAGGCGTGCTGGACGCGCAGCGCGTTGAGGTCGATTCCCTCATGCTTGCGCAGGACGAGCGTGCGAACTACAACACGTTCACTGCGCGTATGGGAGAACTTCGAGAACTAGACACAATGTCTGCGCGCCTGCTCGCTGTTCGTTCAAGCGACGGCTGTACGCTGTTTGTAGGCTGCTACGCTGACGACATACCGCAGGCGAGCTTTGAGGTTACCAGCAAGGGAAGAACAAGTGACGCAACACTAGTACCGGGCATGGTGCTCAATGTACCCGGCGGCGTGCTTGTGCTCGTGTGGGCAGACGCAGAATCCGGAAGTGCGACATTCATTCTTGCTCAGGGAAAGGAATAACCGCGTATACTTAGTTGCATGAAAGCATCATTGCCCTATGCCGTTATTGGATTTGGCGTCATCATCATGGCGCTCATTGCCTGGTGGTTCGGATTCCGTGAAGAGAAGCAGGACGTCGTGCCGCAAGTACCTCCACCAGAGATTACTGAAGGAATCTCAATCTACACGAATGGTGAGCACGGCATTCTTTTGACGTATCCTAATGGCGCAATTGTTTCCGAAATGTTTGATGCGCCGAATCTCCCGCAAACGTGGCGCATGCATGCGCTCCCTGATGCAGCGGGGGCTCCGATCGTTTCCATTACTACCTACCAGACACAGAACGAGCAGTCATATCCGCGCCACTATCGCACGCTCGTGCGAATTGGCAGCAGCAGCGACCCGCGCGAAGTAGCGGCATGCGAGCAGCCGCGCGCTGAGCAGGGAGAGACAATCCTTTCAGATAAAGTCATCGGTGATAGGACATTCAAGGTCTTTAGCTTCGGTGATGCAGCCATGATGCAGTATGTAAGCGGCACGAGTTATCGCGCCGTGCGCAACGATACCTGCATTGCGATTGAAGCTATTCGCGCAGGCTCAACGTATCGCGAAGAGGCAACTGAGCAGGATATTCCTGAAGCAACACTTGAGGCTGAGTTTAGAGCGCTTGACGCAATCGTAGAGAGCGTGCGCTTTGTCCGTTAATCAAAACTACAGCCGCTCATCTTGTATGCTTACTGTTGGGATTAGCAGCTGATTAAGACCTACTCTGATATATGTCAATTATTCAATGGATTGTTACTGCGGTCGCGATACTTATCGCTGCCTACCTATTGCCGGGCGTTGAGACTACGCTTCTTGGTGCGGCCATCCTTGCGGTCGTGCTCGCCGTGATCAACATCTTCATCCGTCCGATCATCAATCTGCTCACGCTTCCGATCAATGTGGTGACGCTTGGGCTCTTCTCGCTCGTCGTGAATGCGCTCCTCATCATGCTTGCTGCGATGGTGGTGCCAGAGTTCAGTGTTGACGGCTTCTGGCCAGCATTCTTCTTTGCAATCCTGCTCGCCCTCATCAGTGCCGTGTTTGGTATGGGGCTGAGGCGCCGTTAGGACAAAAAGAGCCGGGAACACCCCGGCTCTTTTTGTATCAGGAGGCGAGTGGTATAGTCCCGCAAGCTGGTTCTTTTGGTGAACCAGAGTGGCAAACGGAATGAGGAGGAAGAAGCCATGGAAGTTGCTGCGAATGAGGGTAAGACCAAGCTTGTGAAGCCCCTCGGCTTCGGCCGGGTGCTGATCACGTCGAAAGACGACCTGACTGCCGGCGACGGCAAGCGGCACGAGGTCATCCCCGGCAAGGGGGCGGTCGCAAACCAGACTACGGTCAACGTGTTCGACCTGCTTCGTGCGGCCGGACTTCCACTCGCCTACATCGCCCACTACGACGACGTCTCGTTCGTTGCCGAGGGCTGCAGGATGCTGCCGTGGGAGGTCGTCGTCAGGCGCCAAGCCCGCGGCTCTATTCTGGAGCGTGAGCCGAAGCTCGCCGACGGGGAGTACTTTGATCCGCCTCGGGTCGAGTTCTACCTGAAGACGAGTGACCGCACGTGGCGCAAGCGCAGGACCGGCGAGGTTCTCAAGCTTCCGTGCGACGACCCGTACGCCGAGATCATCGAGGATCTGATCCTGCTGTATCGGCCGAGCGAGCCGTACGGACAGGATTCCTACTTCGCGAGTCTCGACGACAAGGACGTGCACGCGGAAGGCGACTACTACCGCGTGAAGGAGATGGCGGCGATCGCGCTCAGGGCCTTCCTCGTGCTCGAGGCGGCGTTCCGGCGCGTGAGCAAGTACGCCTACCTGAACGACTTCAAGGTGGAGTTCGGCGTCAACCAGCATGGCCGGCTTCTCCTGGCCGATGTGATCGACTGTGACTCCTGGCGCCTCATCTTCTACGATGAGCACCTCGACAAGCAGCCGTTCCGTAACGGCGAGTCGCCTGACCGGACGCTGCGGCGCTACAAGAAGGCGCTTGAGCTCACGTCCGGCTTCAAGGACATCTACAACGGACCACCTGTTCACACTGAAAGAGCACTGGAGTCCGCCTAAACTATTTCAGGGCTCTGAAGCGGCGTTCCTCCGGGGACGCCGCTGCTTTTTATCCCTACAATCAAAGCGCGCAGCAAGAACTGTGTCGTATACTTTGTGTAATGGCGCAAGAAGGGTACGTCCCCCACCTCCGCTCTCCGGAAGAAGAGCTTGCATATCTGCGTGCGCAAGTAGAAGCGAAAGAACGCGAACTGGAATCCTTGAAACAGGACACGCCGCGCGAGCATATTGTGCACGAGCAGATCAGGCACCATCGAGAGAAGCCGGCAGAGCAGCTGCTGACGCCTGAGTACCGCCTTGAACATGAAGAGGCGCATATGATATCGCTCAATCTTGATCCTGAGAGCGATGACG
>DATMJP010000018.1:0-10483 GCA_035553815.1 Minisyncoccota bacterium | reverse complement strand
GTGTTACCTTTGCATGCTCGAATTTCTCGCCGGCAAGCTTTGCAAGCATGGTGCGGCGCTCTGCCGTGAGTTCAGGGAAAATAACGCGCAGGCCCATATCGTCAACGGAAACAGAAATGCCGAGATCGGCCTCTGTAATCGCCTTCTCTATCGATTTCACGACGGACTTGTCCCAAGGCACGATGCGGATCGTACGCGCGTCTTCAACAGTTACCGACGCTACGTTCGTGATCGGCGTGCGTGCTCCATAAATTTCAGGCTTCACCGAGTCAAGAAGCGCCGGAGTCGCGCGACCGGTGCGTACACCCGAGAGTTCGCGAGTGAGCCATTCCTCTGTCTCCTTAATACCGCCCGTGAGTTTCGAAAAGTCGTATGCCATGGTTCAAGTGTATCAAATGCAGTTCATAATGCTCAATTCATACTATTGTGCGCTAGTATCATGAAATGATGAAGAAGCTCTGGTTCAAGGCAAAGACCCATGGCTGGGGCTGGTATCCCTCTTCCTGGGAAGGCTGGGCCGTTACTGGCGTGTACGCGTTTCTGATTGCTGGATCGATCGGACGCTTTACCAACTACGTGGTCACCCACACAGGCGAGCCCTTCTTTAGCCTCCTTTTCCCAGTCCTTCTCCATGCGCTCTGGGTGACGTTTCTTCTGGGCAGTCTCCTCTATATCTGCATAAAGCGGGGCGAAGAACCTAAGTGGCGCTGGGACTAGAAAGAAACCTTTTCACCACGCGTCTTCAACTATGATGCTTCTTCATGAAGCCTTTAGGTACTAAAAGCGAAGCTAATGATGAGCCTTCCGGCACACTTATCCCGTAACGATACCGACTCATGCGAATCCTCATTGTTGAAGACGAAGCTAAGCTCGCAGAAGCCCTGAAGAAAGGACTGGAGCTGAAAGGCTTCACCGTCGATTGGCTTTCAGATAGCGAGAAAGCCCGCACCCGCATTCTTCTTTACCGTAACGAGTACGATCTCATCCTCCTTGACCTCATGCTTCCAGGTATTGATGGTGCAACAATCTGCAAGGAAGCGCGCGCTGAAGGGGTAACCACGCCGATCATTATCCTTACGGCACGCGACGAGACCGAGTACAAGGTCGACCTTCTTAACTCAGGTGCTGACGACTATGTCGCTAAGCCTTTCTCATTCGACGAACTCATTGCGCGTATGAACGCGGTGCTGCGCCGCCCTGAGCAGGCGCTCCCTACCGTGCTCCATGCGCGAGATATCGAGCTTGATCCAACTAAGCACACCGTTACCAAAGACGGCAAGCCAGTCAATCTGACTCTTAAGGAGTTTGCGTTGCTTGAATTCTTTATGCGCTCCCCAGGCGAGGCGATCCCACGCGAAGCAGTTATGGATCACGTGTGGAGCTTTGACTTCCCTGGCTTCTCGAACGTTCTTGATGTACACATGAAGAATCTACGTAAAAAACTTGATGACTATGATGACGGCGTCCCCCTCTTTGAAACGATTCGTGGCGTGGGTTACCGCCTTAACGGATAGCTACCGCTTCAATCCGTTCATCAGAGCTACGGTGAACGTCATACTGCTCCAGGTACTTCTGATCGCGCTCACGATCGGCGTATTCTGGTTTGCCCTTGGATACACGCAAACGCAAACCGTCGATTCAATAAGCGCGCACATCGAAGAAACGATTGTGACGGGTGAAACGAACACCAGCTTGCCTCAGCGGATTGATGCTGTGAAGGAACGTACGCAGATTTACGTATTCCTTGGCATCATTGCGCTCGCAGGCATTTTTGGACTTCTTGTATCTCGCTACGCGCTCCGCCCTGCCCGCCATTCGCTCCAGTTCCAAAAGCAATTCATCGGCAATGTCGCGCACGAGATACGCACGCCTATGGCAATCATTAAGACCAATACGGAGGTGGCGCTCATGGATCCAGACCTGCCGCCCGAGACACGGGAGGTATTTGAGGAGACCATACGTGAACTTGATCGCATGTCTGAAACAATTAATAACCTTCTTACCTTCGACACGCTTGTGCGCCCGGAACGCATCAAGACAGGGGTCGTCAACATGGGCGAGATTGCAACGACTGTTGTCGAACGACACCAGGACCTAGCAGAGTCGCGTGGCGTAGAGGTAACGTTGCGCACTAAAGACAACGCAGCGGTCTACGGGAATGCGACCGCGCTTGAGCAGGTAGTCACAAACCTCGTCAAGAATGCCATTAACTACACACCTAAAGACCAGGGTAAGCAAGTGGAGGTGGTCGTGGACACGGACTTCTCCAATAACGTGCTCGTCACGGTTGCCGACAACGGCATAGGCATCGCGCAGAAGGATCTGTATCACATTTTTGAGCCGTTCTACCGCGCAGATACTTCTCGAGCGCGCGGCGTCGGTACCGGTTCCTCAGGACTTGGCCTTGCAATCGTAAACGAAATCGTACGCCTGCATCACGGCACTATTAGCATTAGGAGCGCACTCGGACAGGGCACGACAATTAAAGTCTCCCTGCCCCGCGGCACTGCGCACGTGCGGCATGAAGTACCGCTTACAGACACCGCTGAAGCTAGTGAGGTCTCAGTCGACTTCACAAAGACCGGAAATTCATAATCAGTTCATGCACTGTTACCTATAGTGCATGGGTACAGAGAACGGACGACACGGCTCGAAGCGGTATGCCGGTCGTCTTCTCTTGTCCGCCCTTTCTGCATACGGGATCTAGGCAATCCGTTTTTATGAGCTTATTACAAGCACATGGTACGGAAAAACGCTGTATAGGCCGAGGAGAGCGCAACCGACAGCGCTCTCCTCGGCCGCTTTTATATGCTAGTTCTTCAATCCCTTCCCTACTTTAAAGAACCATAGCGTTGCGCCGAGAAGTGCGAGGATAAACCCGCCCATAACAAGGAAGCTCATGCCTAGCGGCACGTCAGATACGCCGAGGAAACCGTACCGGAATGCGTTCACCATGTAGAGGATTGGATTCAAGAGCGATACCTGCTGCCAGAACGGCGGAAGCTGCTCGATTGAATAGAAGACGCCGCCGAGGTATGTGAGCGGAGTCAATACGAACGTCGGGATGATGGACATCGCATCAAATGACTTTGCGAACATGCCATTTACAAGACCGGCAAGCGCAAACAGTACGCTCGTGAGGATCGCTGCTGCAAATATGATGAATACGTTGTAGAGCGCGAGATGAGTGAAGAAGAGGGAGACAGCAAGCACGAGCACGCCGACCAAGAGACCGCGCAATACGCCGCCTGAGACATAACCACCCACCACGACCCAGCTTGGCATAGGCGAGACCAGCAGCTCCTCCACGTTTCTCTGGAACTTAGCCAGGAAGAACGCTGAGACCGTGTGCATATAGGAACTGGTGATAATGGTCATCATCACGAGGCCCGGCACGATGTACTGCATGTAGCTAAAGCCCGCAATGCCAGAAATCTGACTGCCGATGAATGCACCGAAGATAACGTAGTAGAGCGTAGTCGTAACAACCGGAGGCAGAAGGGTCTGCGCCCAGATGCGCACGATGCGGTGCGCATGTTCGCGCAACATCGTCGCGTAGCCGATTAGGATGGGTGATCTCATGACTTGATTAGGTTAACGAACACTTCTTCAAGGCGGCTTCCCTCGTTGCGTACATTAGTAATCTGCACGCCAACAGAAGTAAGCTTGCGGAATGCATCGTTTGCCGTCTCGCCTGGCTTTAGCTCAAGCTTAAGCGTATTGTCGTCAACGCGCGTGAGCGGGTATCCAGCGATAAGCTGCATCGTGGCTTCAGTGAGTGGATCAACTGTATCAAGCAACATAGTTACGAAATTCAACTTCGAGAGCAGCTCCTTCACGCTTCCCTGCTCGATGATCTCGCCTTTGTTGATGATAGCGATGCGGTTACACAGCTGCTCTGCCTCCTCTAGGTAGTGCGTAGTGAGCACGATCGTAACGCCAGACTCATTAAGCTCGCGCAAATACTCCCACATGCCGCGACGCAATTCGACATCGACGCCTGCAGTTGGTTCGTCAAGAAGCAGGACTTTCGGATCGTGAATGAGCGCACGCGCGATCAAGAGGCGGCGCTTCATACCTCCTGATAGGGCTCGCGCCTGCTCGTTGCGCTTCTCCCAGAGTCCAAGCTTGGTGAGAATACCCTCGGCACGTGCACGGGCCTCTGGACGTGGGATGCCATAGTAGCCGGCCTGATCAACCACCGTGTCGATGACTTTCTTGAAGATATCGAAGTTGAATTCCTGCGGCACCAGTCCGATCGACGCTTTGGCCGCGTCTGGGTCCTGATCGATTGAAATGCCAGCGATTGTAACCTCTCCCTCTGACTTCGTTACTAAGTGCGAAATGATGGAAATAAGGGTGGTCTTGCCGGCGCCATTCGGTCCTAGAAGACCGAAGAATTCGCCCTGCTTAATGGCGAGCGATACTCCCTTGAGCGCCTCGGTTCCCTTGGGATATTTCTTGCGCACATCGGTCACTTTAAGGGCTAGCGTGTCGTTCATCTGCGGAGTATACCTGGAGGTTTTATATGAAGCCAGGTGGACAACCCGCGGCCTTTTAGTACGAGCATATCGCCCGTATGATACGGAGATGGTTGACCCTAAAGGCATACGGCGCTTCTTTAAATACGCAGGGGTTGGCGGCTCCACGTTTGCATTCGATCTCCTCCTTATATACCTCCTCACCGAGCTCTTCGGCGTCCCCTACACCATTTCAACACCGCTCGGATTTGTTATTGCGGTCAGCATCAACTACTTCCTTTCCCGCAGATTTGTATTCAAGGGAACCGACCGCACCGTGCATCATGGGTATGTGTATTTCATAACGTTTGCTGGGCTTGGCGCGCTTCTTATAACGGCATCAGTTGCAGCACTGGTTACTACGTTTAATCTCCACTACCTCTTTGCACGCGTTCTCGTTGCATGTGTTATTGGCATGACAAACTATCTTTTAAATCTCCACCTGAACTTTAAAGTTGTCGGACGCCATCACTAGCGCGTTATACTAGGTCCACATGGATGAACTGAAGCGTGTGCTTAGCACTACCCTTGAGGGCGAAGTTACCGATGCGCAGGATGAACGCACCAAGTACAGCCGCGACACGAGCCTTTTCACGCGCATGCCGGAGCTCGTTGTCTACCCTAAGGACGCTAACGACGTGTCTACGCTCGTGCGTGAAATAGCAGCCGCCAAACAACGCGGTGAAGACGTGTCGGTCACGGCACGCTCTGCCGGTACCGATATGTCAGGCGGCCCACTTACCCGTTCTGTAGTGGCCGTCTTTACGAAATATCTCAATAAGGTGCACGAAGTGGGCGAAGGGTATGCCGTGGTCGAGCCTGGAGCCTACTACCGAGACTTCGAGCGCAAGACACTCGCCAAGGGCTATATCCTGCCTTCGTACCCCGCATCGCGCTCCATCTGCGCGCTTGGCGGCATCATTAACAATGATTCAGGCGGCGAGCGCACACTCGAGTACGGCAAGACGCGCAAGTATGTCGAGGAACTTGATGTAGTACTCGCCGACGGCTCGCACGCGACCTTGAAGGCACTCACGCCGGCGGAACTTGAACGCAAGAAGGAACTCACCACGTTTGAAGGAGAGATCTACCGCAAGATGGATGCCCTGCTTCGAGCGAACACCAGTACGATCTCAAAGGCTGCACCGAAGGTCTCGAAGAACTCGGCAGGATATGCGCTCTGGGACATAGTTGATACCAAGACAGGGCTCTTCAATCTTGCGAAGCTCATCACTGGCGCACAAGGCACGCTCGCGCTTACCACCAAAGCAAAGCTTTCACTCGTAAAGCCGCAGCCCTACCGCTCGATGCTCGTCGTCATGCTTTCTGATTTCAAGGATCTTCCTGAAATCGTACGCATTGTACTTAGATCAAATCCAGAATCGTTTGAATCGTACGACGATCATACGTTCAAGCTCGCCATACGCTTCCTCCCGCAAATGCTTTCGCAGATGGGCCTCCTGCGAGCTGTACGTCTGGGCTTAGCATTCATTCCAGAGCTGTTTATGGTGCTTAGGGGCGGCGTACCAAAACTCGTACTCATGGCCGAATTCTCTGAAGACTCACACGAAGAGGCAGTGCGACGTGCAACTGAAGCTAAAGCGGCACTCGCAAAATTCACGCTCCCTGCAAAAGTGCTGCGCGACGAAGCGGCATCCGAGAAGTACTGGGTAGTCCGGCGCGAGAGCTTCGCGCTTCTGCGCAAGAACCTCTCCGGGTATTATGCTTCCCCATTTATTGATGACTTTGTGGTGCCACCAGAGAGTTATCCTGAGTTTCTCCCTAAGCTCTACGCACTACTTGATGAGTACAAGCTCATAGACACCATCGCTGGCCACATCGGCAACGGCAACTTCCATATCATTCCGCTTATGGACTTACATGATCCGAAAACCAAAGACGTCATCCTTGAGCTTTCGCGACGCGTGTATGACCTTGTCATAGAGTATGGCGGCACGACGACCGGCGAACACAATGACGGCATTATCCGTACGCCATTTCTGCCTCAATTGTTTGGCAACGAGGTGATGCACCTTTTTGAAGAGACTAAGCGTATTTTTGATCCGCTTGGTATATTCAACCCAGGTAAGAAAGTTGGCGGCACGTTTGCGGATATTGAGCGCGATCTTCTAACGCAATCATAAAAAGAAAGAGGTCGCCCACGCATGAGCGACCCCATTCCATAGCAAAGTCCGACGAATCAGGCGCGGGCGAAGAAGTGACCAGTGAGCATCTGATCGATGCTCCTTCTGCGGAGGTGGTCCGGAAGGTCCATGAACTCCATGAACTTCTTTTCGAGCAACTCGCTCGCACGGACATCAGCTCCAGTGACTTCGGCGACCTCTCGCCCAAATTGTTCGATCTTCGTTGTCAGCGTGACCGTATCGTCAGGCGGAACCAGCTTCAAAGCCGTGTGGGCCATGCGTAAAACCTTCTATGGATGTGAATTAACCAAGGGCGGGTTGCCCTGATTGATTGCAATATAACATATTTTACGTAAGTGATCAAATTTGGCTTTATTAACGTTTTAGGTAGCGCCTCCACCTTGTTATTTCTTCATCTTTGTAGCATAGTATCTATACCTCGCAGGTACCCCTCCTTTGTGCGGCCCATGTCGTCCTAAGCCAGGCATCAGCGAGAAAGTTATCAAGTTCACCGACAAGCCTCACATGGCAACAAACAAGCTCTATGTCGGCGGTATTCCTTACCGCACGACCGATGACGAGCTCCGCACCGCGTTTGAAGAAGCCGGTACGGTTACCTCCGTCAGCATTATCATGGATCGTATGACCGGTCGCTCACGCGGCTTCGGTTTCGTCGAGATGGCCGATGAGGCTCAGGCTCAGGCGGCCGTAGACCGTTGGGATGGCAAGGAGTTTGACGGGCGTATGCTCTCAGTCTCTTTTGCTCGCCCTCAGGGTGATCGTCCGCAGGGCGACCGTCCTCGTGGCGGTGGCTTCGGCGGCGGCCGCGGCAACGATCGTGGTGGCTTCGGAGGCGGATACTAATCCACTCTCGCACAAAGAAAAGACCCGGGAAATCCCGGGTCTTTTCTTTGTGTATTAGGAGCAGGTGTTGGTAGGTATCTCTCCCTTCTCTCGCATGACGGCGATCTTCTTCCCTTCGGCATGCCAGCCGATCCAGTTGGTTGCGATCTGGAAGAAGGATGCGAGCGCTGCAAGCGCGAGGATAAGAATAACCGGCCATGCAATCGGTGTTGCGTAGGCGAAGAACACGACAAGGAAGCTGAACCAGAGGCCGGTGCACCACGGGCAGTTGAGGAGTGCGCCCATAGTTCCGAAGAACGACTTCTCGGAGTGGCCGACAAACCAGTCGCGGATAAATTGCGTGATGTGATCGTAGGTAAAGAGACGTACGAGCCTGAAGATGGCGAGCGCCATAAGAACGAAGTTGCCAAACGTTATGCCGGTCACAATCTTACCGGAGGTAAGCAGCCAGGTGGACGCCCAGAGCACGAGTACTGCAAAGAAAAGTGAGAAGACGAAGTTCCAAGTATGTATGCGCATATGCTCCAGTGTACCCTGTAGTGTATGGTGAAGCCTATGGAAATATCCACTGAAGACTATCGCGCGCTCGTGCGGGATAAGTACAACGGCGACCAGCATGCTGACCTGTCTGCTGATATTGCGCGGCTCGCTCACGGTGAGCCGCTTGCCTACGTCATTGGCTGGCAGCCGTTTCTAGGCCTTGCGATAGATCTCTCAACTCGCCCGCTCATTCCCCGCCCTGAAACGGAGTGGTGGACGGAACTATTGATACAGGCACTCAAAAAGCAGTATCCGAGTGCGCCGTTTACGCTACTTGATCTTTGCTCTGGGTCAGGCGCTATAGGACTCGCCGTTGCGCATGCGTGTCCCAATGCATCAGTTGTGCTGAGTGATATAGAGGAAACACACAGAAGCGCTATCGAAAAGACCATGCACCACAATGCCCTTGATGCCTCGCGCATCGAGGTTGTTGCAGGCGATTTGTTTGCACCCGTTGCCGAACGCCGTTTCAACATCATTGCAACCAACCCTCCCTATGTTCCAGACGCGCGAGAGCTGCCACAAAGCGTGAGCGACTTTGAGCCTGCTGCCGCGCTTTTTGCAGGTAGCGACGGACTTTCATTTGTTAGAAGAATTGCACGAGAAGCACCCGCACACCTTCTGCCAGGCGGTATGCTCTGGCTTGAGTGCGATACAACCCATACAGGAGAGGCAGAAGCGCTTCTAAAGAGCGGTGGCGCCTCCTCTACCGCTATCAACGAAGACCTGTATGGCCGACCACGGATCGTGGTGTCATACTATGCATAATGAATCCAGAACTTCCGAGTGCCCCGCTTCAAGGCATCTCGTCTCCACTCGCGTTCTTTCCTGAAATCACATCAGCATACGATCTGGTTTCAATCATCTTTACGGTCATTTTCATACTCTGGGCACTCTATACCCTAATCGCCGCATATCACTGGTTGCGCTTTGCGCGCAATTCGTGGATTGCAGTTCCTGCAGTGGGTGCGCATTTATTTGTCTCTGCAGTGCTTATGATCTATGCAACCTCCGGGTTCAATTAATGTATGGCTGAATTCAGACTCGAACCGGGTGAACACATAGCGCGCGCAGTGCGCAAGCATTGGTTTGTACACGTACTTGAAGTACTACCGTTTGCACTCCTTGCCCTCTTCCCCTTTCTCATACCCAGCTTGCTTTCCTTTGTTGCAAGCAACAGTCCAACGACGCTTACCGGTCTGCTTTCCGCACTCACCACAGACAACCCCTGGGTGCGCCTCTTGCTTGGACTATGGTGGCTTGTTATGTGGGTTGCAGCGTTTAATGCATTCACCAGCTACTACCTCAACCAGTGGATTATCACTTCGCACCGCATTATTGAGATTAACCAGCGCGGGTTCTTCAATCGCGAAGTGTCGAGCATTCTGCTCAATCACGTGCAGGATGTAACGAGTGATGTGCGCGGGCTCTTTGCAACCCTGCTCGGCTACGGAACTATAACGATTCAGAGCGCAGGCGCCGATACTTTCTTCCATATGCAAGGCATAGAAAACCCTACGGCGCTGCGCGATCTCGTTATGCGCGAAATTGCCCAGCTGCACGGACATACTGAGAAGCCAGGTATTCTTGAGCGGCTGGTATAAGGTTTTGTCCCCGTACTGGGTCTGCTAAACTAGAGGAAATGAGCGACTTTCTTCCTACCGAGCCATACAAGGGCGTGCGCGATTTCTATCCTGAAGATTGGGCGCGCATGACTGCCATATTCGATCGTGTGCGCCGCACATTGAGCGCATGGGGCTACGAAGAATACAATGCTTCGCCGCTTGAGCTTGCAGAGCTCTATGAGAAGAAGACAAGCGAGGAGATTGTGAGCGAGCAGACCTATACCTTTGAGGATCGCGGTGGCAGGCGCGTGACGCTTCGTCCTGAGATGACTCCTACGCTCGCGCGCATGGTTGCCGGCAAGCGCCGCGAACTTGTGTTTCCTCTTCGTTGGTTCTCTATGGGAAACCGCTTCCGCTACGAACGTCCGCAACGCGGCAGGCTACGTGAGTTCTATCAGACTGATGTCGATATCATCGGATTGCCTGAGGGCGAGGCAGATATTGAGGTCATCACCATCGCAGACAGAATCCTGAAGAGTTTCGGCGCTACAGGTTCAGAATACGTGATCCGCGTAAATTCCCGCGTGCTTCTTACTGCCGCATGCGAAGCTGCCGGACTTACGCCTGAGGATACGAAAGTCTATATGCGCATTCTTGATAAGAAGGCAAAAATGAGCAGCAAGGAATTCACAGACGGAGTGGCAGCGCTTACCGCAACAAACCCGCTCACGCTCATTGAAGAGGATGATGCGCGGATACGCGATGCTAAGACTGCCGTGCTTGCAACGGTGGCGACGCTCAAAGAGCGCGGCGTTGCCTCGGCGGAATTTGATCCTACTCTCACCCGTGG
>DATMJP010000017.1:0-4536 GCA_035553815.1 Minisyncoccota bacterium | reverse complement strand
CCTCTGTTTTACCACTAAACTATAGGCCCGTGCTCCTTACAGTAGCGAAAAGGTGCCCTGTGGGCAAGGTACCCTAAATTTGCTAACAAGCGTCTAGAATAGAAGTACTATGCGGCACGCACTCAGCTCGCTCTTTGTTGCGACATTTCTCCTGCTGGCTCCTCTCTCTGCGTCTGCTGCAGAAGCGACATTCTTTGGCCCCATCGTGCCGCCTGAATGCAACTGCGAGACGGTAGAGCTGCCGACTGGCGGAACGGTTGCGTCAGCTGCCGACTGGGGCTGCATCCTGCAGGTTGTGCAGAACAGCATTAACTTCCTGGTCTCGATCTCAATAATTCTTGTTGTCGTATTCCTCGTTATTGCCGGCGTAACGTTTATGGTGAGCGGCGGTAACCCGCACGCGCGCGAAGCAGCACGCAAGCGTCTTGGCAATGTCGTCATTGGTCTGGTTGTCATACTTGCTGCGTGGCTGGTGGTCGATTTCGTTATGAAGACCGTGTATGACCCTAATACGGTTGTGAACGGGAGCGCGATCGGTCCATGGAATGCAATTCTTTCTGAAGGCAGTGCGCCGCTGTGCATACATCCTAAAGACCCTCCTACCTCGCTACCGACGGTCCCAGACATAGTTACCGGGGGCGGTACTGGCGGTAGTGGTGGAGGATCGTGTCGCCCGCCAAGTGGCGGCCCGTGTTCCGTTGCAAGCCTGCAAGCCAGAGGCTGCTTCGGTTCAGCTGCAGGACAGGCTGCGCAGATCTGCTCGAAGGAGAGCTCAGGCAACCCGCTTAACGAAAGCCGCACCGATCGGACGCGTGATGGCTATCCGTACTCAATCGGTCTTTTCCAAATCAATCTCACAAACTCGTTTGACGTCCGCGTTAATGGCAAGAGCTGTTCCGATGCATTTTCCGAACCCTGCCAGGGACGGGCAGTGACGCAGAGCGGTTCGCAAATCGGCAGATGTCGTGCGACCGTTACCAATAAGCCGCTCTACCACGCCTGCGTTCAGGCAGCTAAGAATGCCGCTACCAACATCCAGGTTGCGTGTAGGCTGTATGATGGAGACTGGGGCAGATGGAGGCACAGTGCCAACTCGTGCAATCTCCCTATTTAGGTATGAAGCTCAACATCCCACTTATCTTCGGAGGACTCGCATTACTTTCAGTACTGCTTGTCGTCCTCTTTCTAGTACTTGATCAATCTACGGCGCCGGAGGATCCGGGTGGGGAAATTATATTCACGCCATCACCGAGTGTGCCTTTGCCAAGCGAGAACGACGGTACGCTTACGGTAGCGCTTCGCGACGGTACGCCAATCTCGGTTCCTAACTTTACCCTCGAAGACCAGCCAGAGGGCGCAAGCGCTGAAAACGGCTACGAGGTTGCTGGAAGCGGTGATAGCGCGTACCACATCCTGTACATGCCAGAAGATTCATACTTCCTCATCTCGCTTTACGAGGAGCCTCTTGGCGAAGTGCGAAGGCGCGCTGAAGCCGAACTGCGATCTACGCTTAGGCTTAGCGACGCAGCGCTCTGCAGCCTCAATGCGGAAGTTCTGACCACGATTGATGTGAATGAGCAGTACTCTGGGCAGAATCTCGGCCTCTCATTCTGCGCAGGCTCAGTAGTACTGCCATGATCAAATACCTTGCGACATTTTCTCTTGCGTTCGTGCTCTTTGCAGGAGCGCTTCCTGCGTACGCGGCAGATGCGACATTCTTTGGTCCCATCGTGCCGCCTGAATGCAACTGTGAAGAGGTTGCGGCGCCTGGCGGAATAACTATTCCTTCTGCGCCTAACTGGGGGTGCGTGATGCAGGTCGTGCAGAACAGTATTAATTTCGCCATTTCTCTTAGCGTTATAATCGCGACTCTGTACATCATCTACACCGGCTTCTTATTTGTTGTGAGTGCCGGCAATCCTACGCAGCGCGAAGCTGCGAAGACGAGGCTGATGAACGTGATTGTGGGCATGGTCGTACTTCTGAGCGCCTGGCTCATCGTGGACTTCATTATGAAAAAGCTCTATGGAGAAGAAGGCGCATTCGGACCTTGGAACGCAATTCTTTCAGGCGATGGGGAGCTTTGTCTCCAAGTCACCGAGTCTCCAACACCGTTTAATACTGTTCCAGGTATTGTTCCGGGAACTGGTAACACGGAGATAGTGAATTCTGGTGGGCTTACACATGCCGCTGCCGCTGCGCGGCTACAGGCTGCCGGGATTAGTGTGGTTTCAACAGGCAACTGCTCAGACAAGACTCGTGCCAACTGTACTTCGCTCGACGGCATACGCTCCAATACCGTGGACCAGGCAATTGCCGTGAAGCAGGCCTGTGACTGCGATGTGGTAGTCACGGGCGGTACAGAAGCAGGACATGCGTCAGGACCCACAAGCCATGCCAATGGCTACAAGATCGATCTGCGCACCACGTCAGGAGTGAATCAGTACATCCAGAGCCTCACCCCTGCTGGAGAGCGTGATGGCGTACGCTACCTGGATCGCTGCGGTAATGAATACGTCCGCGAGGGAAGTCCAGCACACTGGGACATTACGGTCACGAAGGGCGTGTGCAGTCCGCCTAAGAATTAAGCTTTCGTATCCACGCGCGCTGTCTGCGCGCGTACTGGAGGAGTTTCGCAAGAAGCCGAGGATGCAATTCCGACTCCTCAAGTCTGCCTGCAAGATACTCTCCGACAATACGGTACTCCAGGCCAAGCTCGGCAAGTCGCTCCTCTCCCACATAGTCTCGCACCCGCTTGACTTCTTCTATAAGGCCACGCTCAAGCGCCTGAACGAGTCGTGCACTAATGCGCTCGCGCAGTACCTCGCGGTCTGGATTAACAATTTCCCATGCAACGGCGTAGGGAGCTTCAGTGCGCTCTGGCACGCTGCCGTACACATTTATCACCTCGAGCGCGCGAATAAGGCGACGCCGGTTCTGCGGATCGAGCTCTTCGGCACGTTTTGGATCAAGTTCACGAACGCGAGCAAGAAGCTCGTCATTGGTAAATGGTTCCAGTTCCTCACGGAACCGTGCGTCAGGCGGGACGTCAGGTGGAAGTCCGTACAAAAGCGCATCAAAGTAAAAGTGGGTACCGCCTGCAAGAATGGGGAGCTTGCCGCGCGCGGTTATGTCTGCAATCAGTCTTCTTGCATCCTCGACAAAGTCACCGGCGCTATATGGTTCCTTCGGATCGCGTATATCGATTAGGTGGTGCGGCACGCCCTGCATCTCCTCTGGCGTGAGCTTTTCGGTACCGATATCAAGCGTTCGGTACACCTGTCTGCTATCTACAGAAATGACCTCGCCACCCTCGTTTCGCGCTCGTTCAATAGCACGCGCGGATTTGCCAGAGGCAGTGGGGCCGATGATGCAGACGATGCGCGGCAGAGGCTGCATGATTCTAGCGCTTCCTCAGAAGCGCGCTCGTAATATCTTTCTTAAGATCAGCAGACAGGAGTAGGTTAGTGATCTGCGCGCGAAGCGCAAGGTCGCCGGCAAGCATAGTTGTTAGTGAGCTGCCGGTCTCAGCTAGAATAAAGCGATCAATATGGGAGAGCGTTATAGCGCGCAGTACGCGCTCGCCCTCCTTACTCTTTGTGTCTGCAGCATTTGCGATAGCGATAAGCTGGCCGTCTGCGCGCGCTACAGGCCCTCCTGACACCCCTGAGCTACCGGCTTCTGAGCCGCTTAGCATAAGTACATCGGAATAGGGCCGCACATAGGATCGTATGCTCGTTATCTCCGGCTCTGCAGCAACGTACGCAAGTCTGCTGCGGATTTGCTTAAAACTCTTATCTCCAGCAGGAAACCCAGCCGCTACTACTTCTTCGCCTTCAGCAACGGAGAGGATGGGCGCTGCATCAAAGGAAAGTGTAGGGAATGTTGCGGGGAGCTCGCCCTTTGTAGCTTCAGTAACATAGAGAAGTGCGGCATCACCAACGCCTGTGCCGCCTTTGTCCCGTTTGCGCAGAGCTTCCACATTTGCTTCCATCCACGCTGGAGAAACATAGAGAATGGATGCGGTATAGCGATCGCGTGCTGGAGAACCAGTGCGGACAGTACAGGTGCTTGCCTGCGCCCCCTTCTTATCGGTAACGAGATAGGGGACTACAACGTGCGCGTTCGTAAGGATGACGCCGCGGCTGTCGATAAATACGCCGCTGCCCGTGCTGCTGTAGAGCTTGTTGCCCGACTTATACGTGCAGTAAATATTTACAGTCGCGTCTTGCACTGCCTGCAGCGCGTCCTTGGAGGCTGCATCAGCTGTTGACGGAAGCAGGACTGCCGTAAGGAGCAAAAGACCAAATATAGAAAATCGAGCGCCAGAGATGGTCATGCGCGTATTTTATCAGCTCTAGTTTGAATCGCACGCGTGGGTGCCGGAGGAGAGACTCGAACTCTCAAGCCACAAGGGCAGCGGGTTTTGAATCCACCGTGTATACCATTCCACCACTCCGGCTTCATGCACCATCCTACCAACACATGCGCATACCGCAATCAGGCGCCGTGATACACTACGCGGTATGGAAGAAC
>DATMJP010000016.1:0-9980 GCA_035553815.1 Minisyncoccota bacterium | reverse complement strand
AGCTTGTCGCCGTTCTTCAATTCGACCCGTTCGCAGGGTTCCGTCCTCATCTTCTGCGCCATGGCGCGGGAGACTTCGGCGGACCAGCCGGCCCGGCGAAAGACGTTCTCGGCGTCGGCGAGCGCGGCCGCCTTGGAGGCGTACGCGTGATCGGCGCCGTAGTGCTGCCATCTTGCTTGTGCCTGCGCCGACCCTCCGAACGTAAGTCCGGTGAGCAGCGCGAGGGCGATGGCGATCAGCAGATTCCTGATCATAGTCTGTATCCCTCTGTTGCGCCGCCCCAGGAAGGGACGGCAAAGAAAAGACCATTCGCTCCATCTGCTTGCGCAGTTGAGCTACCCGCTTATAGCGAGCCAGCCGCCAAAGACCTAGTTGGTCTCAGCCGGATGGCTTCCCACAAGCTTTGCAACGACCACAAAACGATCGGTCTTCTTGCCGAATGAATCACACGTAGCAAGCGTCAGTGTTGGTTCAGATACCGTAAGCGGAATAGCAGCTGAATTTGCGTCCTCCTGGCTTACTGTCTCTACCTCGTAGACGTAGGCAGTATCCTTTCCATACACCGTGATACGGTCACCCTTTTTAAGGTTCTGCAGCTCGTTGAAGATCTTGAATGCGTCATTGTTCACGACCGGCAGGTAGCTTGAGTGACCGAAGACAATCACATTGCCATGCTCGCCAAGCTTCGCTGAGGTCGGAAAGCGCACCGCAGAATCAAGCAGCGCCTCATCAAGTACTGCAACATCGGTTGACGTTGGATTATCGATCTCAGCTTCAAGATCAATCGCCGGAATCTCGATGCGCATCGGGAGCTCCGCTTTCTTGGCGAGCGTCTCACTCACCGATGCGGTAAGTGATTCCTGCGTCGGTTCCTTAGCAACAATCGGCTCAGGCACGATATCAAACACTGAGAGTACGCTGAACGATACGAAGAAGACAAACAGAAAAGCCGCGAGGAAGGTCCACTTCCTCTCGTATACCTGTCCGAATGTGCGGACTGCACGTGCTGTTGCCTTTACGAATGCCATATCTTCTTGTGTATAACTACAGTAAAAAGACTATATTGTCAAGAGCACTAAGTTTTACCACGTATTTGACAAGCAATATAGGTTGTGGTACATATGCTGACATATGGAACCCATGATTCATAAGACAACTACGACCACGACCGAGCACGCGCAGCCGACTCGCCGCGCTGCTATCAACGGTTTGGCCGTTGTCGGCTTTATCGCGCTTGTATTTATCGGCATAACGCTTGCTATTTACGCTGCTCGCTACGTACCGGAGGCGGTATCACGTGCAGGCTCCGCGAGCGTCTACTTCTCTTCCCTCTTTGGTGGAGAGGATAGGGACAACGATCTTGAGGTCGTACCAGGCGATTCTATCCCCCTTCCGGCGGATGATGAGACTGCTACCTCAACAGATCCCATTGTAGCGACTTCAACTGAATCTACGGTTAACACGGACCCAGCTCCGACCACCCCGGTTACGCCGCGCCCTGGCACGCCAACCGTGATCCAGGTTCCAATAACCGTTCCTCAGACCCTCTACGGCAAGGCAGACCTTATCGTACGCGTTACTGAGGTGGGTTACCTCCGTTCTGCAAGCACCGATTCCTTCGTGAAGGATAATGAGGTGCCTGAGGGCGAGCGCCCAGCAATTAAGTTCCGCGTCACCAACGTGGGCACTAATAAGTCAGGCTCATGGAAGTTCTCAGCAAAGCTTCCAACCACAACGTCCTATACCTTCGAGTCTCGTGCACAGCAGTCGCTTGCGCCTGGCCAGTATGTTGACTTCACGCTTGGATTTGATCGCGCCAAGGATGGCGAGAATCGCATCTCACTTAAGATCGACAACGAGGACGATGTTGATGAGTCGAACGAAAATAACAACGACCTCTCAATAGAGATCGAGGTTGAAGACTAACGGGTTCCCTACTCCATACCAAAAGCCGCCCCACACGGGGCGGCTTTTGCGTTAGACGTCGAGGTTTGCAAGCTTCGCGTTCGATTGGATGAACGATTTGCGACTTGCTACATCGGTACCCATGAGGACATCAAAGATGCGGTCTGCCTCGGTTGCGTCCTCAATGGTCACGCGCTTTAGGACGCGCCGGTTTGGATCCATAGTGGTTTCCCAGAGCTCAGACGCGTTCATCTCACCAAGACCCTTGTAGCGCTGGATAGAAACCTTTGCCGTCTTCTTTGCTGAGGTCTCCTCTTCCTCTTCATTCTCTCCTTCCTCGCTTGTACCCTCGTTTTCTCCTGGAGTTTCTACAAGGTCTGCGTCTTTGCCGAGAATCTTGAACTTCTCTTCGTCCGTGTATGCATATAGCACCTCCTTGCCGCGCTTAATTTTGTAAAGCGGTGGCTGAGCGATGTAAATGAATCCTCCATCGATTACCGCGCGGAAGTGGCGGTAAAAGAGAGTAAGCAAAAGCGTGCGAATGTGTGCGCCGTCAACGTCAGCATCGGTCGCAATGATGATCTTGTGGTAGCGAAGCTTTGAGAGGTCAAAGACGTCGCCGATCGCAGTACCAAGTGCAACCACGAGATTCTTAATTTGTTCAGACGCGAGCATCTTATCAAGACGCGCACGCTCAATGTTGAGGATCTTGCCGCGAAGCGGAAGGATTGCCTGCGTGCGGCGGTCACGGCCCATCTTTGAGGAACCGCCTGCCGAGTCTCCCTCTACAATGAAGAGCTCTGATTCGGCCGGATCCTTTGCCTGACAGTCTGCAAGCTTACCCGGAAGGGTCATACCTTCAAGCGCGCCCTTGCGAAGCACCGAATCCTTAGCAGCTTTAGCGGCTTTGCGCGCCTTGAGCGCGATAAGCACCTTATTCACGATGGCCTTAGCATCATCAGGATTCTCTTCGAAGAACGAAGAGAGCGCAGCACCGAAAACAGTCTCTACGGCGCCGCGCGCCTCGACCGAACCGAGCTTCGCTTTAGTTTGGCCTTCAAACTGAATCTCTGGCATCTTTACGGAAATCACGGCAGTAATGCCTTCAAGCACGTCGTCACCAGTAAAGTTCTCCTCGCTTTCCTTCAGGATGCCTGAAGAGCGGCCATACGTATTGAGCGTACGCGTAAGTGCAGTCTTAAAGCCGGTTACGTGCGTGCCGTGCTCTGGGTTATAGGTGTTGTTCGCAAAGGCCTGCAGGCGCGGGGAAAGATCGTCTGTATATTGGAAAGCAACTTCAACTGCTACATCGCCTTCTACACCATCAACATAGAAAACGTTCTTATGTGCTGGAGTTTGGTGCTGGTTGTAGAACGAGACAAGCGAGCGAAGACCGCCTTCAAAGTAGAAGGTCATCGACGGCACCTCAAGCGCAAGCTCGCGCAGGTAGAACGCTCCCGTATCGTCAACGCTCTCAAGAGCTCGCGCATCAATAACTGAGATGCGAGTTCCTTTTACCAAGTACGCCTGCTGGCGCACATGAGTAACGATTCTGTGCCAGTCGTACTTAATCTCACTAAAGATTGTTGGATCGGCATCGAACGAGATAATGGTGCCGTGCTTGTCTGACGCACCAATCTTTTTCACCGGACCTTTTGGCTTGCCGATGTTGTACTCCTGCTCGTGGCGGGCGCCGTCGCGGTGCACCTCCGCACGCGCCCAGGTTGAAAGCGCGTTCACTACGGATGCACCCACACCATGAAGACCGCCAGACACTTTGTATCCAGAAGACTCGCCACCGAACTTACCGCCGGCATGGAGCGTGGTCATGATCATCTCGAGTGCTGACACCTTGGTCTGCGGATGCTTGTCTACCGGAATACCGCGACCATTGTCCGCGACACGGATGCGGTTGTTCGGCAAAAGGGCAATCTCAATATCATCCGCATGCCCGCCCATGGCTTCGTCGCGCGAGTTATCAAAAATCTCCCAGATAAGGTGGTGGAGGCCATCAGGACCCGTAGTTCCGATGTACATGCCTGGTCGCTTGCGGACCGGATCA
Source organism: Minisyncoccota bacterium (assembly GCA_035553815.1). Lineage (GTDB taxonomy): Bacteria > Patescibacteriota > Minisyncoccia > Phycocordibacterales > Phycocordibacteraceae > C7867-001. The sequence goes on along the minus strand of DATMJP010000016.1, from coordinate 6,013 downwards.
AGACCCTCAAGGACGGTAATCGATGAGGCATCGTAACTGCCGCCCCCGGCGGCAGATTTCTTCCCTTTTTCCTCTGTTTTGGCCATATTTTCTTACCTAGAGTATACCATGGGGCGTCGAGCCAGTGAACGTGTGATTGACAGGCCTGTGAGCCTAGAGCTTAATGCCTACGGGGAGCGCTTACGCGCTCGTAGGGAGGAAGTGAGATGGGTAGCCCACTTGAAACGCGAGCCTATGATGAGGGCAAGCAGGTCTATGATTTTGTCGTAGGCCACCTGGAGAACGCTGGAGATGGGCTGCTCGGCCTTGCCGGCAGCATTCCGTTTCTGGCGATCAGCAGCTGCGTCGTGATTCTGAGTCTTCTTGTTTTGAAGTACCGACAGTCCTGATACTGCCCGGGAAACAGGGCCGCTTCTTCCGAGGCGGCCCTTTCGTGTTAGCGCACTTCCCAGCCTTCTCTGCTATTGAGCTCGTTGGTGATCCGCTCCATTGCAGGATCAAGGTCAGTATCGGCAAGCGTGCGCTCCATGGATTCAAACACAAGACGGAATGCATAGGAGACGCGACCTTCCTTTTCAAAACGGTCGAAGAGATCGACACGGACCAGGTAGTCACCCGCTTCCTTAAGAATCGCGTTGGTCACTTCAGACTCCTCGGTGCCTTCTGGAGTCCATACAGCGACATCGCGCAGTGCGAATGGATATATCGAGAAGGAGCGGTATGCACCCAGAGCAACGTGCACGGGTGCGATGGCGCCCAGTTTTACAAGCTCGCTCTCGGGCAGTACGCATTCTGCAATTCCTGGATCAATGCGATTGAAAGAGAGTGACACACCAAGCTCTTCCTCAAGGCGCTGCACGAGCGCATCAAGATGTTCTGGTTTTGTTTTTCCTGCAGTACTTCTGTAGCCGACAGCCAGCGAGAGATATTCCGCGTCCTTTGTAAACACGGAGCCAATCTCAAAAAGCTGCACATTTCCTACGGGCCCCAGGACACGCGGTGCAACAAATAGTGCGCGCTGCAACGCATCTTCCATGTTAGCGGCAAGCGAACGGCGGAGTGCCGGCTTACTTTTATCAAGCGGATTAGCAAGCATGATGTCGCCTTCAGCAGCAAAGCTCTGTGTTGAAAGTTCCGTATACCCTTCTGCACGGAAAAAGTCTTTTATACGCTCGATACCGTAGTAACGCTCTTGAGAAAGCGGTCGCTCGAGTGGCGGCAGGTCTTCACCCTCAATGCCATCGTACCCGCGTATGCGGCCAACCTCCTCTGCGAGATCTTCTGCGATCATAAGATCTCTTCGCTCAAACGGCGGCGTCACCGTGAACTCGTCTCCCTGCTCGGTATAGCTAAGACCAAGCCGATCAAATGCCTCCCTAATCTCCTCGCTCGTATATTTCGTGCCGAGTACGCTATTTATCTTTTTGATTGAAGCGGTAACTGGAACGCTCTCGCTCGCAGCAAGGTAGCAATCATTCACGCCGATAACCTCGCCGGCAGCAATGTCAGTAATAAGCGCAAGAATGTCGCGCATGCCGTAAGCAGCAAGCTCAGGCGAAATCTTATTCTGGAATCGCACCGATGCGTCCGTGAAGAGGTTGAGTGCCTGGGCAGTTCTGCGAATTGAAGGGCCGTCGAAATTCGCGACTGACACGAACAGGTCCGTGGTATCGCTTGTGATAGCTGACGCCGCACCGCCCTTAATGCCGGCAATATCAAGTGCGGTCCCTTCCTTTGCTTCAGCGATAACGAGTGCTCCTTCAGGAAGCTTGTACGTCTCACCTGAGAGTACCGTTATCTCCTCGCCAGGGCGGGCGCCACGCACCGTGATGTGGAGCTTGCCGTCATGCCAAGCAATTTTCTTAGCATCAAACGCATGGAGTGGCTGCCCCATCGAGAGGGTTACGTAGTTAGTCGCGTCGACAATATTGTTGATGGAGCGCTGGCCAAGTGACTCAAGTGCTTCAGTAAGCCACGCGGGTGATGGCTTCACTGCTACACCGCGCACGAGCGCGCCCATGGTGCGCAGCACCTTTCCCTCTGGGTCTCCAGTAAGCACCAGCTCCTCGGCTGGTGTCCAAACGGGGAGCGGCTCGCGCAACGGATCCTTAAGAAGCTCGAGATTGAGCACTGCAGCAATCTCGCGCGCGATGCCGCGATGCGAGAGCGCGTAGGCGGCACGATCCGGCAGCACCTTCACATCAAGTATTTCGCCCTCTACCTCCTCGATCTCAAACGCGTGGAAGGTAAGCGCATCAGCAATAGCCTCCACGCTTGGAAGCGGATCTTTAAAATACTGCTGGAGCCAGGTGCGCGAGATTTTCATACTTCTGATTCTTGAAAACCATGCACGAACCGGATATCGCCCGCATGGAAGAGGCGTATATCAGGCACGCCATGCTTCACCATGATAAGGCGCTCAATACCGCCGCCGAATGCAAATCCTTGGTATACCTCAGGATCAAGTCCCGCGTTTTTGATTACGGTTGGATGCACCATACCGGCACCCATGACCTCAAGCCATCTTCCCTCTTTGCCTTCTGGCTCAAACCACACATCGACCTCAACGCCCGGCTCAACGAATGGGAAGTAGCTTGGACGGAAGCGTACGCGCGACTCTTCGCCAAGATACTCGCGGAAGAATCGGTCGAGCGTTCCTTTCAAGTGCGCAAGCGTTACGCCTTTGCCGATAGCAAGTCCCTCGTTCTGGTAGAACTGTGCCTCGTGCGTTGCGTCAGTTGCTTCATTGCGGAATACCTTGCCCGGCACAATGATGCGATAGGGCGGCTCGATCCCCTTTTTCATTTGCTCCTCCATGTAGCGCACCTGCATGGGCGACGTTTGTGTACGCGGCACGCGTCGCGGCGTCTCAGTTGTCCAGAAGGTGTCCTGCATATCGCGCGCAGGGTGATCTGCCGGGATGTTAAGGGCGTTGAAGTTGTAGTGCTCGGTCTCAAGCTCTGGACCCTGAGTAACCACGAAGCCCATGCGCGTAAATATCTCTGCGATTTCGCGAGTGGCGACCGTTATTGGATGGAGATGTCCCTCATGCATGCCCCTAGAGTATACCCGAAATCCTTCATGAATGAACTAGAACATGGGCCTTATATTTGCTATGCTTCGTGAATCACCCGGCCTGTATGTCTGCCGAACTCATCTCATACCCCTTCCTGTTTGCCGCGATCTATTTCGAGGTGTTCCTTCTCCTGACCTTCCTGTCTTCGCCAGCACGCAAGGGACGCGAGCGAGTGGTCTCTACATCAACCCCAACGGTCTCCCTTATCGTTCCCTGCTGGAACGAAGAATCGACTATCGAGGGGAGTTTGAATTCGCTTCTTGCGCTTGAATACCCTAGCGACAAACTTTCAATTGTGGTCGTGAACGACGGTTCCACCGACAACTCAAAAGAAGTGCTAAAGGCTTTTGAAGGTAATCCGCGCGTTACCATCATCCATAAAGAAAACGGCGGCAAGCACACGGCACTGAATACCGGCATTGCAGCGACTGATGCGGAGATCGTCGGCTGCATGGACGCAGACTCATTCGTGGAGCCGTCTGCGCTTCGCGAGACCGTGAGCCTTTTTGACAACCCGAAGGTAGGCGCTGTTACAGTCGCGATGTCAGTGCACCAGCCAAAGACCCTAATCGAGGCTATGCAGAACGTGGAATACATTCTCGGCATTGCGCTTCGCCACATTCTCGCGTCCGTAAACGGTATTTATGTAACCCCAGGCCCATTCTCGCTCTACCGCCGCACCGTTATTGAAGAACTTGGTGGCTTCCGCAGCGGCCACCACGCAGAAGACATGGAAATGGCGCTCCGCCTCCAGCGCAACGGCTATTGGATCGAGAACGCCGTGCGCGCACGCGTATACGCGCAGAGTCCCCGCACCGTCCGCTCCCTCGTGAAGCAGCGCGTGCGCTGGACGACTGGCTTCCTGCGCAACGTGCTTGGCGAATACCGCGATATGGTGGGTAACCCCCGCTTTGGCACACTCGGCCTTATCGTCCTCCCTCTTGGATTCTTTGCAATTGTCGGCGGCATACTGCTTACCGGCGTCGTGGTGTACCGCTTTATAGCTGATACGGTTGAGGCGCTGCTCCTTACGAACGGTCTTCCCCTCTCCTACCTTCTTACGCCGCGCTTCTCGTTCGATCTCTTTTACTTCCCGGTAACGGTATTCGTGACGCTCGCTATGGTCGCGGCAATTGGCTCAGTCGCATTCATTATCGTAGGCAAGCACATCTCGCAGACCCCAGGACGCCTCACCATAGGTATCCTGGGCTGGCTCTTCCTCTATGGCCTCATAGCGCCGTTCTGGCTCATCCGTTCCGTACTCGATGTCGCCACCGGCACTCGCCGTCCATGGCGCTAATGCTGTACCATAATTCGTATGTCACTACTTTCAAGAAACGCTCTGCTCGCCCTTATCATTACGGTCGCCATTATCGGCTCTATTGCCTTCCTTATTGATCGCTTGAATCGTGAGCGGGCTGCTGACCTCGCTGCAATCCAGAACCAGCTTGCCACTGACACCCTTTCTATCGAGACTCAGTTCTCGCTCCTTGAAGAGGCTTCCTGCGAGAACCTCACTGAGGGCAATGTGCTGTCGCGCGAAGTAAGCTCGCTTGGCGACAAGGTGGCTGTGACTGAAGAGCGTCTCGGCAGCGACGATGCGCAGGTGTTGCAGCTAAAGAAGCAGTACACCTTGCTCCAGATCCGTGACTACCTTTTGACTAAGCGTCTCGCAGAGACCTGCGACCTTGAACCAGTCGTTGTGCTCTACTTCTACTCCAACGAAGCTGGCGACTGCGAGAGCTGTGACCGCGCAGGCGTTGCGCTCTCCTATCTCCGCGAGACCTACCCATCGCTGCGCGTGTACTCATTTGACTACAATCTCCAGCTCGGCGCGCTTCAGACCTTGATTGCTGTTGAGAAGATCAAGCCTCAGTTCCCTGCCTTCGTTATTGAAGGTGAGCAGACGTATGGCTTTACTGACCTTGAAGAGTTCAGCGCGCTCTTCCCAGAACGCCTGTTTGAGATGGCGACTTCGACCGCAACAACTACTCCAAACCGCTAAGAAAAAGGACCGCACAAGAAGCGGTCCTTTTTCTTTCGTGAGCCGCCTCCCGGGCTTGAACCGGGGACCTACGCATTACAAGTGCGTTGCTCTACCAACTGAGCTAAGGCGGCGTGTTTGCCATACTATCATAAAGAAATGAAAAGGGCCTCGCCTGGTGGCGGGGCCCGTGAAGTGGAATCTCATTCCAATAGCTTGTCTGTGCCGGCGCTGCAGTTGATCTGCAGATTTTTATCGACCGTACACGTCTACGCTAAGGGGCGCGTCGCGCCAGGTGCTAGTCACTCCTTGGCGGAGGAGGCTGTCGCGGATCAAGAAACGGGGTGCGGTCACCGGTGCGGATGACTGCAGGACTACTCCGCGCGGCCCGTATGATGCCCCACATGAGTGATGCGAAGATCCAGGCAAGAATAATGCCTATGAGAGCCAGGAGAAAAACAGGCGGAGCTTTCCTTTCTGCTCGGCTTCCCGTTTCGTCTTCGGTGTCTGACTCCGTGCTGGCGATGTTCGTATCGGCTGCGGGGCGCCGCTGATGCGCCGTAGTAGCACGCGTTTCCACGCCGATCATCTGCCGCATGGCCACCGTAAACGACTCCTTGATCGAAGCCGGAGCCCCGGCAAAGTGCTCGAGCACAAGGCCCTGCTGCTTTGCGAGCGCCTGCTCCTTCCCGTGATTTACGCGGGTGCGGTTCCAGACGGTATCGCCCGGATGCCGCAGGCAGTCTCGATAGGTGCCGCTTTGGAGTTTGACCTCAAAGCAGTCGCCCACCTGCATTCTGCGCGCTTCGGCTTCGGTGTGACCCGCAGCTTTCCACGCATTGACGCTTTTTGCCGTAAGGGCATTCAGGCCCTCGGCATGCGCTGCGCTCGGCAGCGCAAAAGCGCAGATCGACAGCATCACGCTGGCAATCAGCGCCATGATGGTTTTAGAC
>DATMJP010000015.1:0-10521 GCA_035553815.1 Minisyncoccota bacterium | reverse complement strand
CTTCTCGAGGGCCCGGCGCTTCAGGCGGTTCTTCAGCTGAATCTGCAGCTGGTCGATCCGTTGCAGCAGGCTTGGTTCCTCCTGCAGGATGTCGAACAGCAGAGATTTTGAGCGCCGCTTACCAAGCAAATTCATGGTTTCCTCCCTTTTTTGCTGGCGAGAGTATGATACTCCTGAGCTTGAAAAAAGCCAATACATGTGTCCAAGTGCACAAAAGGGCGGCCGCGTCGCGCAAGCCGCCCTCTGGATACTCGATCCGACTACACCGTCCGGAGCAAGCTCCCGGCCACCAGCACATGCGGCTGAAGACCGTCGATGTAATAGCCGAATCGGCTCTCGGTCTCCCGCAGCACGCGCCGCATGCGGTCGTCCAGACGCTCGACCTTCCGGATGCGGAACGGTCCAGGACCATTGCGCGCCACCAGTCCGAGTCTGACGTCCGGCGGAAGACCGGCCGCCCACGCAACTGACTGACCTTTGGGAAATGGGTGAGCCTTACTCTTCACAGCAGGCGTACGCTTCATGGTCGGTTCTCCTCCTCTGACCCAGTGCCATCATCAATTATTTCTGATGAAAGTCAAGAGCCGGGTTTAACCCGGCTCTCTTCTTAATCTTCCTTCGGCTTTTCCTCGAACTCTGCGTCTTTCGGACCTTCATCCTTTGGTGCAGTATCCGCTGCAGCCTGCTCCCTTTGCATTATGCTCTCGCCAATCTTTGAGAGCGCGCCTGAGAGCGCTTCGCTTGCAGCAGTGATTGCAGCGAGGTCTTCACCGTCGCGCGCTGTCTTAAGCGCAGCGATCTTTTCGTTGACTTCCTTCACTACCTCCTCCCCTGCTTTCTCGCCGTTGTCCTTGACTGCCTTTTCTGCAGTATAGATGAGCTGCTCAGCACCATTCTTCGCGTCGATGAGCTCCTTCTTCTTTGCGTCCTCTGCAGCATGCGCTTCTGCATCTGCTTTCATCTTTTCAATGTCTGCTTCTGAAAGGCCTGTCGAGCCTTCAATGCGGATAGACTGCTCCTTGCCTGTAGTTTTCTCCTTTGCCTTTACGGTGAGGATGCCGTTTGAGTCTACGTCAAAGGTAACTTCAATCTGCGGCAAGCCGCGCGGCGCTGGTGGTATGCCGTCGAGGTTGAACCGACCGAGCGACTTATTGTCTGCAGCCATAGCGCGCTCGCCCTGCGTCACTGAGATCTCTACTGACGTCTGATTGTCAGATGCCGTAGAGAAGGTCTGGGTACGGGAGGTTGGAATTGCCGTGTTGCGCTCCACGATCTTGGTCGCAACGCCGCCCATAGTCTCAATTGAGAGCGAGAGCGGAATGACGTCAACAAGGAGAATATCCTTCACGTCGCCCTGCAGGATACCGGCCTGAATAGCAGCGCCGATTGCAACCACTTCGTCCGGATTCACGTCGCGGTGCGGCTTCTTGCCAAAGAGCTTTTCCACCTCCTCCTGGATCTTTGGCATGCGGGTCTGACCGCCTACGAGAATTACTTCACTGATGTCGCTTGGCTGAATATTTGCCGCCTGGAGTGCGCGCTTGGTGATATCGATTGAGCGAGTCACATACTCCTCAGAAAGAGACTCAAGCATGGCGCGCGTAACCTTTACCAGAAGGTGCTGAGGGTTGCCGCCTGCATCAACGGTAACGAATGGAATGTTGACCTCGGTCTCTGACGCGCTTGAGAGCTCAAGCTTCGCTTTCTCAGCGCCCTCATCAAGGCGCTGGAGCGCAAGCGGGTCCTTGGTGATATCAAGACCTGATTCCTTCTTGAACTCATCTGCAAGATAGCGGACAAGCTTCTGATCAATATCACGGCCGCCCATGTGCGAGTCGCCGTCTGTTGACTTCACTTCAACCACGTCGTCGCCCACCTCAAGTACTGAGACGTCAAAGGTGCCGCCGCCGAAGTCGTATACGACGATCTTCTCGTCCTTCTTTTTATTAAAGCCATATGCAAGCGCTGCTGCAGTCGGCTCATTAATGATGCGCTTCACCTCAAGGCCGGCAATCTGCCCTGCTGCCTTTGTTGCTGCGCGCTGTGCGTCGTCAAAGTACGCAGGGACGGTAATAACCGCCTCCGTGATCTTCTCACCGAGCTTCGCTTCAGCGTCAGCTTTAAGCTTGGAGAGAATCATTGCCGAAACCTCTTCCGGACGGTAGTCCTTATCGCCGAGCGTCACAACCACGCCCTCGTCCGCACCCTTCTTAACGGCATACGGAACAATGCCCTGATCGCGCTGAACCGCCTCGTCCGAGAAGCGGTGGCCCATAAAGCGCTTAATACCGTAGATAGTGTTCTTCGGGTTCGTGACTGCCTGGCGCTTCGCGAGCGTACCAACAAGACGTTCGCCATTCTTTGCGATAGCGACCACTGATGGCGTGGTGCGAGCGCCCTCTGCATTTTCAAGCACGCGCGGCTCGCCACCTTCCATGATGGCCATTGCCGAATTGGTCGTTCCAAGATCGATACCGAGTATCTTTGCCATAACTTATGCTTTAAAAATCGCTACCTAGTAAAAGGGTATCCGCACAAAGCCCCTGATGTCCCTATAGTACTCCTGCCTGTTTCTGGCTTCAAGCTCCTAGCCAAAATGTGCTACACGAACCTTTGCAGGACGAATTACCTCATCTTTGAGCTTCCAGCCAGGCTCAAGCACCATAGTGATAGTGTCGTCTTCAACCTCTGAGTTTGCCGGATCTTGCCCTAAGGCTTCGTGAAGCACGGGATCAAATTTCTCGCCCGCCTCTCCAAATTGCACGAGTCCATGGGTGCGTGCTGCGTCTTCAAGCTGGCGCGCAATGCCCTGAAAACTTTCAGGAATCTCACCGCTCGTCTTTGCACGTTCCAGAGAATCCATTGCTGGAATGAACGCTTTAACCGCGGCAAGCTTGCCGAGCGAGACTGCAGCTGTCCGCTCATCTTCAAAACGCTTTACGGCATTTACGTAGTCCGCTTTGGCGCGCTGCCAGCCATCAAGGTATTCCTGCTTCTCTTTGCGGCAGGCTTCCAGTTCCGCCTTTATTTTTGCGACTTTGCCGCTGGCCTGACTTTCCATGGCCTCAAGCTCCTCTTCGCTTCCTCCTTCTGAGAAATCGTCAGCTTCAATGATGACATCGTCTTCGTTCATATAGATAGAATATGCCGGAAAGAATGAAGGGAGTCAAAACTGGAGAAATCCAGAATGCTCTATTGATACTCCCCTATCCCGGGTATACCCTTATCCCTATGAACACAAAAACCGCTATCGCCGTTGTTATTGCTGTGGTGGTCGTCTTTGGCGCATTCGCGCTCTTTGGCGGCCAGCAGGTTCCGCTTGTAGGTAATCAACTGCCAGCCGGCCAGGAAGGTAAAGCAAGCATGGTTGCGTACGCAAATGAAGCGTATGATCTTGCGTTTGAGTACCCATCGAACCTGTTCCTTTATGAGCGCGAGGATGCCGGTACTCCTGAGCGTCCGCAGCTCGCACTCTTTCTCGTAGAAGATACGCAGGAGAATCGCGACGTGCTTGAAGGTCGCACGACTGAACCGCGCGAGGGTCCTACTGGCATTACCGTTGATGCGTACCAGAATCCAGACCAACTCTCTGCGCGGGCATGGGCCGAGACCGACACCAACTGGACGGTCGCTACAGCTGAGGCATCAGACATTACCGTTGCTAGATACGAGGGCATCTCGTTCACCTGGTCTGGCCTTTACGAAGGCAAGACCGTGGTAGTTACTGAGGGCGATAAAGCGTATGTCTTCTCCGTCACTTGGATGACACCGGAGGATCAGATCCTAAGGGACTTTGATATGGTCCTCAATTCCCTACAGCTCGGCGCATAAGCAAAGCCTGCTGAACAAAAAACCCGCCTTCTGGCGGGTTTTTTGGTGTCTAACGCTTAGACCACTGTGGGCGCTTGCGAGCCTTGCGAAGACCCGGCTTCTTGCGCTCCTTGGCGCGAGGGTCGCGCTTCAAGTAGCCAGCAGCCTTAAGCGGCTTCCTGAGCTCAGTCTCAGCCTTGGTGAGCGCGCGCGCAATTGCGTGGCGCACTGCCTCTGCCTGAGATGAGATACCGCCTCCCGCTACCTTAGCGACGACTTCGTAGGTTCCGGTTACGTCCTCAAGTACAAGAGCGTCCATGGTGATGGCACCGCGCTCCTTGGTCTTGAAGTACTCGTTTGCAGGCATGCCATTCACCGTAATGGTGTTCTTAGCAGCTGGCGTTACCTTAACGCGTGCGCTTGCGGTCTTGCGGCGACCAACGGCGGTTGTGTATGCAGTAGTAGCCATAATTAATCAGTGATGGTTAGGCGCTTCATGCGCTCCTTGCGGAGCTTGTTGCGCGGAATCATGCCGTCGACCGCCTTGCGGATGACTTCGCTAAGACCCTTTTTCTCGATAAGCATCGGCATAGACGTCTCGCGAAGACCGCCTGGGTAGCCGGTGTAGTGCACATAGGTCTTCTGAGCAACCCGCTTCTCTGTAAGCTTCATCTTTGAAGCGTTGGTGATGGTTACCTCAACCGGGAGCACCTTGTTCGGTACGTACTCAGCTGACTTCTTTCCAAGAAGCGCCATCGCTGCGTCAGTCGCAACGCGTCCGAGGGTCTTGCCGCTTGCGTCCACGGTGTAGCTAAGAGGCGCTATGTTGTGCGCAATGCGGTTCTTCGAATCTTTGTTCATGCGTGTTTTCATACCGTATCTAGTCGACAAACGCAATGTACGCGGTATCGCGAGCATTGGTTGCGTTAGGAGCACGCTTGACGATGCGTACGTACCCGCCCGGGCGGTTCTTATAACGCGGTGAGAGGGTGCCAAACACCTTCTTTACCGCAGCCTCGTCGTTACCAAGGCGTGCTGAGACGAGACGGCGGTTTGCAACCGTGTCTGCTCGGCCGTGCGAGATGATCTTCTCAATGAAGGGGCGAAGTTCCTTCGCCTTTGCTTCAGTCGTTGCAATCCTCTCGTGGATGATCAAGGAACGCGCAAGCGATCGCACCAGCGCCGTACGCTGATTCTTTGGTCGCCCGAATGTCCTTCCTTTGTGCTGATGCCGCATACGCTTCTAAATTATCTAAAACTATTATTCGCTTCCCTTAAGGGTGAGACCGAGCTTATCAAGTGCCTCTTCGATCTCGGTAACAGCCTTGTCACCGATACCGTCGAGCTCCTTAAGCTGGTCTGCCGTCTTGCGGGTAAGGCCTGCTACTGACTTGATGCCGCCTTCAACAAGCGCCGTTGCAATGCGTGTTGAAAGACCGATCTCATCAATCTTTACCTTTGCAGGGTCCTTGCCGAGTGAGTCACCTGATGCTGAAGCTGCAAATGAAACAGCTTCTTCCTCAACTTCCTCCTGGAAGCCGACCACAGCCTTAAGCTGGTGGATCATGATCGCAATAGACTGCTCAAGCGCTTCGCGCGGTGAGATGGTGCCGTTGGTCTCGATCAAGAGGCGAAGGCGGTTGAAGTCGGTACGATCGCCAACGCGCATGTTCTCCACCTCGTAATTCGCGCGGCGAATCGGCGTGAACGTTGCATCAAGTGCGATGGTGCCGATATCAACCTTCTCCTTGGTGAGCATCTCGCGCGGCACGTAGCCGAGACCGCGCTCAATCGTAGCCTCAAGCTCAAACGCGCCCTTGCCGGTCAAATCAGCGATGTGCTGATCTGGGTTTGCAATCTCAACCTGGCTTGGAAGCTGGAAGTCAGCTGCCGTTACTGCCTTGCTGCCCTTCACTGAAAGGCGGATGGTCTGCGCCTCATCACCGTGAAGGTTGAAGTGAATGCGCTTAAGGTTAAGAAGCACCTCCATGACTGACTCGCGCACGCCCTCCATGGTTGCGAACTCATGCTGTACATCCTCGATCTTTACCGAAGTGATTGCAGCGCCCGGAAGCGATGAAAGCACGATGCGGCGAAGCGAGTTGCCAAGCGTGTGTCCGTATCCTGGATACAGAGAGTCAATCTCGTAGATGCCTTGCGTTCCTTCTTCAGAAACTACACGAGGCTTAGAGGGCAAAGTGATCTGGTATTCCATAACTCAATCTTAGTTACCAATGCTTGTAATTAACGACTATAGAACGAGAGCACGGCTGCAAGGTCACCTGCAGGATCTGCAGCAACCGTTGTCGGCAATTCGACAACGCCGCCTTCCATCGCCTTCGGATTCCATGAAAGCCAAGACGCAAGCGGGCGCTCCATGAACTTCTCCTGGAAGTTGTCGAAGTACGCACGTCCGCGGCTGCCCTCACGAACACCGATCCTATCGCCGATAACAATGCGGCGAGACGGAATGGTGGTCTTGCGGCCATTCACCGTGATGTGGCCGTGTGAGACCATCTGGCGTGCTGCGCGACGAGTTGGCGCAAGTCCCAGACGATAGATGACGTTATCAAGGCGCATCTCAAGCGCGCGGTGAAGCACGTCTGAGGGAACGGCGCCGTGTGATGCCATGGCCTCACGCACGTAGGCGCTAAACTGCTTTTCTGAAATGCCGTACGTGAAGCGCACCTTCTGCTTTTCAAGAAGCTGCTTTCCGTACTCGGTTGGTCCGCGACCACGGCCGCGGCGCTTGGTGCGCTCTGCGCGCTCCTGTGAGAGTGCGAACTTCTGGCTCATCGTCTTCTCGAAGACTGATGGGCCAAGGCGCTTTGCAATTTTATACTTAGGTCCGATTTTCATACGCAAGGAGATTACACGCGACGAGGCTTCTTAGGACGAGGGCCGTTGTGCGGCACAGGGGTCGCGTCCTTAATGCTCTTAATTTGAATGCCTTTGCCGGCAAACGCGCGAAGTGCAGACTCGCGTCCAGCACCAACACCGCGGATGATAACCGAAGCCTCCTTGAGGCCGATTACGGTTGCCTTCTCGCCGAGCAACTCGCCAACTTTAGCGGCTGCATAGGGCGTTGATTTGCGTGCGCCAGAGAAGCCAAGCGCTCCTGCTGATGAAGACATAACTGCGTTGCCCTTCTCGTCTGTGAGCACTGCCTTCGTGTTGTTGAAGGTTGCCTCTACATGGAGAATGCCGCGCTCAATACGCTTCTTGGTTGCCTTAGAGAGGGCGCGGTCCTTGCGACCCTGGTCGAGACCCTTTCCTGACTTCTTGATGATTCGTTTCTTTCCCATACGTAATTAGATAAAGATTTCAGGACTAGGTCTTTTCAAGCGTGCGGCGACCGCTACCCATAGTCTTACGGGTATTACCACGAACGGTTCGTGAATTCGTCTTGGTGCGCTGTGCGCGGACCGGGAGACGGCGCTCATGGCGAACACCGCGCTGTGCGCGGATATCCTTGAGACGCTTAATATTCTGAGAAACTTCGCGGCGAAGTTCGCCCTCGATGGTGTACGCCTCAGCAAGCGCGCGGACGCGCTGCTCCTCCTCAGGAGAAAGGTCTGCACCCTTCTTGATGGGATCGATCTTAGCTTCTTCCAAAATGTCGAGCGCGCGCTTGGGCCCTATTCCGTAGATAAGGGGCAGCGCGTACTTGAGTTGCTTGTTGTCGGGAATGGTTACACCGGAAATACGCATACTGAAAATTAAGTTTAAATCTTTAATTGCTTAAAGATGACAGAGACTAGCCCTGACGCGCCTTACGGCGAGGATTGCGCTTGTTAATGCGGTACAAACGGCCACCACGGCGAACGATAATGTCGCCTGGCTGCTGTACCTTGACTGATGCGCGGACTTTCATTGTGTGTGGGTTTAGCTTAAGCGCCTCACGATGCGTGCACGACCGCCATAGGGATCGATCACGAGTTCAACCGAATCTCCTACGAGAACGCGGATACGGTGCAAGCGCATCTTTCCTGCTAAGTAAGCGAGCAGTAATTCACCGGATGGCATGCGAACACGGAATAAGGAATTAGGAAGCACCTCCTCGACAGTGCCTGTCGCCGTTTCGTTCGTATTACTATCCGCCATGTGAAGCCTCGTTATAGTAACAAACGGTTGAAATACCGTCAATGAAGCTATTCTTCACCTTGCGCAATCGGGGTAACCGTTACCTTGATTTTTTCAGGGTCCTGCGGGAAGGTCTGGGACCAGAACGGTCGAAGGACGAGAAGTGCCTTATCTACCTCTGGGAAGCCGGTAAGGATGGTCTGGGCGCTCGAGCGGGTCTTTCCTGCGACTGCGCCTGCTATACGAGACTCCTCAATTTTCCATACAATCGTTGCATTTCCCGCCAAATTGAAGGCATAGGTATCCCCTGATGGGGTTCCTGAGACGCTTGGCGTGAGGGTGAGCGCGTCAACACTCTGGAGCATAACCGGCTGGCCTGAATAGGTGCCCACCACCTGGTACGCTATTGCCTTAGCGAGCGCCTCATTAGGGAAGACTACTGCTTGCATGGTGCCCTTCATCTTCACGTCTACCGTATTGCCCTGCCCTGCGCTATCGGGGAGTGATTCGTACGTAATCGTGTAAGCGCCCGGAATAAGGACATAACCTTCCGGCACTGCTTTCAGCGCCTCGGCGCGCAGTTCAGTCTCAAGACCGGCCTGGAGTTCCGGCGCCTGGGCTTCGATGGTTGCCTCTGAGACAACAGGACGGGTGCCTGAGAAGCCTCCGGCCATAGCCGCAGCTGACTTTGCATAGACAAGGTCAAACGCACTGCTGCCGCTTAAGCCTGGAACCGTGAAGTCAGACGGGCCGATGTTGTAGCGTTCGCCACCCTCATCCGCGTATACGGTCACCGTTACGGTACCGGGTGCATTAGGAGAGCCTGCAGGTATGGTGACCGACTCGCGAATGCGGAACACGAGACCGTCCGAAGTCTGGAAGCGCGTGTTCTTGATAAGCGGCTGAGCCTCTGTCTGCGCGTTGTAGATGGTAATTGTGCCCTGTGCTGGATCGTTTCCGGTTTCGGTTGATTCAGCAGGAACCGATTTCACCATTTCCTTGTTGATGGTCACGACTTCAAAAGGCAGATCGCCCGCTGAGCGAGTTGCGGTGAATGAGCCAGAAACGTATGCCGCGTTTGTGGCTGGGGTAACTTCCACTTTGGCACCTGAGAAGAAGTGGAGTGCTCCTAGAGAGAGAGCAACGACGATAAGTGCGATGAGTGCAGTGCCATAGGGGAACTTTCGTCCTCCGCCTCCTCGGACCTTTCCGCGCGGTCGCTCCGGCGGCGTCTGCATGGGTGCAAATGTTTCGCGAGGTCCTTCTGCTTCCATCTGGCGACGGCGAGAAGGTGGGATAATATCATTTAGCGTTCGTGGCATAGGGAACGGTTTCCTCTAGGACTAATGGGCTCCAGTATACCACCGGAGGCCCTGAGCAAGGGTTTTCGTGGGTATAGCAGAAATCGCTAGCCAAGACGCTTGCTCTGGTACAGTGCCATCATATCGAGGAAGAGATCTCCTGCTGCGCTCCCGCGTACCTGCACCTTCTTTGAGAAATGACTCGGTTCAAGTGAAATAATGGCAAGCGGATCATTCGATAGCCAGACATTGCGCAGCTCAGAAGCGTTCAATGCGCCCTCAAGGAAGCCGCGGGACTGCGTGTCTGCAAGTAGGAACAGGGTACGCGGAAGCGTCTGGTGCATCGTGCACTCGTAAATAGCTTTGGCGAGTGCATCAAGCCATACCTGCTCTGCCTTGGTAACACGCTCAGCAAACGCCTCGTTGCGCTTCAGCTGAATGAGGCCTTGTTCGGAGTCTCCGGCGCGTGCAAGCTCCTGCTTATGAGCGAGCGTAACCGCATCGACTAAGTCAGTTGTACCAAATGGGATCGACGCCATGTTAACCAGGAGCTTCCGGCGTACATAGCCAAGCTCGCTGCTGGTTGCCTTCACATCAAGTATGAGAAAGTCCTTCTCATGAGGAAAGAGGTCGCGCAGAACCGTGAATGCGAGCGGCATAAAGGAGGTGAGGGTTATATCATGCGAGTGGAAGGAGCGACGGAGCGTCTTCTGTATCTTTTCTGCAACAGCGCGCTCAAGGGTGGACGAAAGAATAATGAGCTCTGCCTTGAGCGTCTTCTTCCCTACCGGGTTAGGAATGTCGTAGCCGTTTAACACGGTCGCAATAACCTGCTCGCCGGACGCCACCCGTTCAGGATGGTCCTTTAGATCGCGAGCAAGTATTTCCTCCAGAAGCTGCTTGGTAAATAGGAACGGTTTCTTCTCTTCCTTTACTTCGTTCCTAATCTTCGTTTCCTGCCAGGGCGCGCCCACTGACACCACCACTGATGCAAGACGCGCGCTGCCGGTTGCCGCATGCAGTTCAGGGGCGCCGTGGTTCACCATGATGTTTCCAAGGACCTCAAGTGCCCGCACCATGCTGTCTTCAGGAGACTCGCCTTCTTTGTATTCAATTGGAACGCGCGCGGTGTAGAGAATTACGGGCTGCGCAAGCGGTGCATAGTGCGCGTACGCACCACCCACGCTTGCTGCGCCAATATCAATAAGCGCAACGGATTGCCGCTTCGTCTTTTCTAAAAGACCCATTACTGAAAGTATACGATATGAATGCAGAGAGGGCTCGGCGGAAAACCGAGCCCTCGTGGAGGAAATTGTGTGCGGCCTCC
>DATMJP010000014.1:0-4274 GCA_035553815.1 Minisyncoccota bacterium | reverse complement strand
CTTTGCTTCGGTATACCGGTATGCAGCAGGCGGGTCACCATCAACGGAACCGAAGTTTCCCTGGCCTTGCACCAAAGGGTAGCGGGTGGAGAAATCCTGCGCGAGCTTCACCATGGCGTCGTACACGGACGTGTCGCCATGCGGGTGGTAGGAACCGAGCACTTCACCGACCACGGTTGCCGACTTGCGGAATTTTGCCGAAGGCGTGAGTCCGGTCATGCGCATCGCGTAGAGAATGCGGCGATGCACAGGCTTTAGTCCGTCGCGTACGTCAGGCAGCGCGCGTGACGTAATAACGGACATGGCGTAGTCGAGGTACGACGAACGCATCTCGGCCGTAATGCTCTGGTCGATGACGTTGCCGCCCGGTACTACTTCAACTGCGTCTTCCTTCTTTGCCATACAATCTCACTAAAACGGAATAACGGTGCGCGTATCTTCAGGTGCGCTCATCTGGGTATCGAGCGTGGAAGAGGTCTTAGTATCAACGATCGTAAGCGCCGGCTCGTTGCTTTGGCCAGTGCCAGCAACCCCTGCAGCACCCAGAAGCCCTGAAAAGCCGGAGCGCGCTTCTGCCATCGATTCGCCGAATGTGCCCGTTGCTTCGGCAAGCGATGCACCCTCATTCTGCGACTTAAGTGCAAACGATGCGTTAGTTACCAGCGCGCCTGCCCATCCCACAGCAACGAGTGCGGTGAGTGCGGATGCGGCTACGACCGCAAACTGCTTGCGGACGTGCTCTGGCTTGGTACGGAGTCGTTCAATGAAATCAAGCATAGTTAAGGCGTTATCACTATGATAGCACCGTCTTTTTCTGCAACATCCTTCTTTTTGATAGTGAGCTTATCAACCTTCTCAGCCTCGTTACCCTCCTCCTTTATATAGGTATCAAGCGCCTTAGGTTCGCCCATGCCGTCCCAGTGCATAGGAATAATGATTTTCGGCTCAAGTACCGTAGCAAGCTTCATAGCCTCTGCTGCAGAGAGCACGGTGCCGCCACCGATTGGCACGAACAAGATATCGATCTCATCAATCGCTTCGCGGGCTTCCTGCGCAAGCATCGGCTCAGAAAGTGCGCCCAGGTGCACCAGGGTCATACCCTCGAGCTTCACGGCATAAACCGTATTCATTCCCTCATGAACGCCCTTAGGGAGTCCAAACTCGCTCTTAGTAAGGAAGCCTTGGACGGTCACGCCCTCCTTCTCGTACTCACCGGGGCCTTGAATAACAAACGGCTCCTTGCCGCCGAATGAGACTTCGGCAATACCGTTCATGTCAGGGTGGTTGCGGCTCACAAGCGCAATGTCTGCGCCAAAGCGCACTGCAGGCAGCGAAGCGCCCTTAGCAATTGGATCAAATACAAGGGTGAGGTCGCCGAAGGTCACTTTAAAGCACTGACCGCCGTGATGGGTGATAACCATAGTCTCTACAGTATACCGGAAATGAAGAGGGTTCGGTAGCGGCATATTGTACCCAGGAGCCTCCTTCCTAAATGAACCGGTGATGCTAAATTCAGAAGATCAGGAGGATCCGCTTCCTGATATGCGACACGAGGGAGCTCGCGATGAAGACCAAAAACGGACACATCGGCCAATGCGGCCACGTCTACGGCTGGCCCATCGAATCGGCCGCCGGGCACATCAAGGCCAGTTGACGCTGCGCCGCCTCTCCCAGGTGAACCGGGGGCCCTATGGCCCCCGGGGATCCGGGTCCCCTATGCTCTTTTACCTGAACCCGTACCGGGTTCTTGTTCGTTTTAGAGAGATATTGACATATTTGCATACCTATCTTATATTTCCACCGATCCCTGAATTTGTGGGATTGTTCCTGGAGAGATCTGATGATCGCCATGCAACACGCTCCGCCGCTGGGTCCCTCGACCCTCACGATGGCGCAGAACAACGCCCTGGCCGCCGACATCGGCGCCCTGGCCGGCACCGCCCTGTGATCGGGCGGATCGATATCTTCAACGCAGCGATCGGCAACGACCTGACCGACGGCCTCGGCCGCGGCGACTAGGTCGGCACCGCCGACTTTCCGCAGACACGCCTCCCGGACTTCGGTCCAACATTGTCTGCGGCGTCTGTCCTGTGTAGCCTCTGTTCCCCTTGAGGCGCATGGGACAGTAAGGGAGATCATCGTCCTTTTTCCTCCGACGTATGGTCTTCCTGTTCCTCCTGCGAAGCGGACTGACACATCCACGACGCACTGAGTGAACGAAATGGGGCGCCCCGGCTACGGCTTGGGCGCCCTTTCGTTTTATTTATTGACATAGTGAGCTGGCGGAGTATAACGAACAATGTCCTCCAGAAGGGACCGTCGCCCGCCGTGGCCCTTGTGGCGTTCCGGGCGGCATATGTACAAACAAATATGAAGGGAGGTGATGATCGCTCTCTCAAACTCTCGGACCATTTCTCCTCGAGGCCCATTTGCCCGGGCTTAAGACAAGGAGGAAGGAGGGCGCGCCGACCCTGGTGCGCCCTTTTCCTTATATATACTTGATGCTATAGTCCCCGTATCGAGGGGCTCGTGCATATAAGCCGCGCGTAGGCTATCCCTGGCGAAAGTCAGTACCTACCGCATAACGCGCGCCTCGACACTACACATGCCTGAAGACAAAAAGGCTGAAGCAGTCGCTTCAACCATTCAGATCGATCCCGGCCATCCAATGGCCAAGTTTATTAACGACATCGCTACCCCGCCTCGCGTGGGTGATTTGGTCGAGGGTACTATCATCGCCCTCGTCCGTGGCCGCCTGTATGTAGACCTGCCACCATTTGGTTCAGGCATCATCTACGGTCGCGAGTACCTTAACGCCGCAGACGTACTGCGCAAGGCAAACCCAGGCGACACCATCACCGCAAAGGTTGTTGATCCGTCTGGTCTTGATGGGTACATCGAGCTCTCTTTGAAGGAGGCGCGCCAGGCTGCTATCTGGGGCGAGGCTGAGCAGGCAATTGCCGGCCAGACCGTATACACCCTTAAGGTGGACGAAGCGAACAAGGGCGGTCTCATCCTTGCATGGCAGGGCATCCAGGGCTTCCTTCCAGCTTCCCAGCTTTCAAAGGATCACTATCCACGCGTTCCTGAAGGCGATAAGGACAAGATCTTCTCAGAGCTTCAGAAGCTCGAGGGTCAGATGCTTTCTGTCCGCATCATCACCGCAGACGCTAAGGAGGGTAAGCTCATCTTCTCTGAGCGCACTGGCGCTGAGGAAGAGGAGAAGACTTCCCTCATCGATAAGTACGCTGTTGGCGACGTTATCGAGGGCGAAGTCACCGGCGCTGTTGATTTCGGTGTCTTCGTAAAACTTGAGCAGGGCCTTGAGGGGCTCGTGCACATCTCAGAGCTCGACTGGGGCCTCGTTGAGGATCCACGCGCGCTCTTTAAGGTAGGCGACACCGTTAAGGTGAAGGTTATCGAGATCAAGGACGGCAAGATTTCCCTCTCAGTAAAGGCGCTCAAGGAGAACCCTTGGAAGACTGCGCAAGACCGCTACAAGAAGGGCATGGAAGTATCTGGTGTCATCATCAAGTACAACAAGCATGGCGCGCTTGCCTCAATTGAGGAAGGTGTTGCTGGCCTCGTGCACATCAGCGAGTTCGGCACTCCGGCTGAGCTTCGCGAAGCACTTGAGCTTGGTAAGAGCTATCCATTCCAGATCACCCTCTTTGAGCCTAAGGACCAGCGCATGACGCTTGCGTACGTGGGCCCTAAGAAGGCGAAGAAGTAAGACGAAGTAGAAGGAAGAGCGCGGCGGCTAAAACCGGCGCGCTCTTTCCTTTTCTCACTATACGCAAAAGGCCGCCGAACCCTTGAGTCCGGCGGCCATCAGGTGATCTCCCACACATCGTGCGCGCGCTCCCAGTGGAAATGGGTGCGCACCTTCCCGTCCTTGATCTCATCGTACCCTTCCGGGCAAAAGAGCGACGGGTGCAGTATGGTCACGACCTTGGTACGCGGTCCTTGCACGTAGGTGCCAGGGAACGAGTTAGAGGGGCGCGGGCGTGCTTTGTAGCGCTGGTATATGTAGAAAGCCGGCTCGGTCTCAGGCGTGAACACGAGTCCGAGTTCTTCCTCCATGCAACGCTTTGCGGCCTGAATGGCCGTCTCTCCCCGCTTCACCTTCTCGCTTGCGCTTCGCTTCCATGAGCGCCCGCGTATGTGGCCGTTGTCGAGCTCTTGATCCCCTTCCACGAGGTACCAGAGCACGCCGTCCACTTCGCAGTATATGTCGATCTTCACCTTTTTACAGGTCAGGATCGGCATGAGCG
>DATMJP010000013.1:0-11384 GCA_035553815.1 Minisyncoccota bacterium | reverse complement strand
TGCTCATTGATGCAGAGATAGATGAGCAGGAAGCGCGCCTCTTGCTGCAGGTGCATGATGAACTCGTCTACGAAGTGCGCGACGAGTGCATAGACAAAACCGTAAAGACCGTGAAGGGAATCATGGAGTCAGTGTTGCCGCAGTCTGAGACCCATGGCGTCCCAATTATCGCTGAGGCAAAAGCAGGACCTAACTGGGGGACACTCTCGCCGCTATGATCTACTTCTTCCATGGTTCGGATGTAAACGGTGCACGCAAAAAGGCGTTTCAGTGGGTAGCTGCTGCGCGCGAGAAAGCACCGGATGCTGCATACATACGCTTAGCTGCAGAAGATATTTCTAAGGAGCGTCTGAATGACGCGCTCGGCTCACAGGGACTCTTCTTCTCGAAGTCGCTCGTACTGCTTGATGATCCTTTTGCGCTTGCCGAGAGCAGCGAGATCGTACTTGAATCCCTGAAGAAGCTCAAAGAGTCAGAGAATGTAGTTGCAATTCTTGCGCCGAAGCTGCTTGCTGCACGCGCAAAGAAGATCGAAGCCGTAGCAGAGAAAGTATTTGTTGTAGATGCAAAAGAAAAGAAGGCGGCGCGTGGATTCAATAGCGCGCTTGTGAATGCACTCGGAGCAAAGGATGGTCCTGAACTCTGGAAGGAAATAACAAAAGCTCTCCGAGAAGGAGATGCACCTGAAATGATTCATGGCCTCCTGCACTGGAAGGCACGTGATCTTATGCAGAAAGGATCGCGTGTATGGAGCGATAGGGAAGCGAGAGCACTCTCGCGCACGCTTATCGAACTGCTCTCAGACGAGAAGCGTGGCGAACTACCGCTTCAGATGCAGCTCGAGCGCTTTGCACTCTCCTTGAAACGCTAGGGCTTCTCAAAGTGCTGCCAGTCTTTCGTGTTTATCCACGTACCGCCCCAAGTCCATCCGCGATCAGTAAAGAGTCGCACTGCCTCGCTATCAGTAACAAACGTGCCGGGACGTGAAGGGTCATACACCGCACCAGGCGGCATAACTAAACCATCAATCTGCGTATACGGATTCAACGCAGGGTTGATATCAATCGCACGACCGAAGGAGTGATTTGAGAGTCGGTCTGTGCCTGCAACGGTGCGGTAGTTAAATGCTGAGCTGTTATTTGCAGCCATGGATGCATTGTCGTCCCAGTCATATGCGACAACAGGGACTACCTTTTCGATAGGGAAGCGAAGCGCGCGTAACCCCTCAAATATTTCTATAACCTCAGTAACTAGATCCTTGTGAACAATAATCTGGCCTTGATGGAGCGCTCCATCAAACGAAATATAAGTAACGTCGATTAGTTCAATTGAGTCGCGCACGTCATCAGGCACCTCTTTGCCTTTCAAAGCCTCTGCACGTGTGAGCGCACAATCAATGCGAGGTGATTCCATATCGTGTCCGCCTACCTGGGCTCGAACCAGGGACCGTCTCCTTAAAAGGGAGCTGCTCTACCGACTGAGCTATAGGCGGTTCGCCTTACCGTATCATTCCACACCCGTCTTTTCTAGTACGTGAAGATATCTACCGTCTTGCCCTCAGCATCAAGAAGCTTGAGCGTGTCGTTTGCGGTAGGCCACAGGTCATCATTGCGGTGTCCAAGATAGACGCGCCAGGTCTTGCCCCAGAACCCGCGGTCGTTTGCGTGGTAGGTAAGGCAGCCGTTATAGGTAAAGAACTCGCGCGCAAATGCCCAGCAGCTGTTTGAAGTGCCGCGCGGCAGGTCAGCAGTCTCACACCGCGGAATAGCATGTATGGCATCACGGCACTTCTGATAGTCAGATGCGGCTCCGTCATAAAAGCGATCGAAGTCGTTTCGCGGCGACGGGCAGCTGCTACTAAGCGATGGATGGAAGTCCTGGCGAGATTCGAGGTATCCCGAGCACATGTTCTCTTTGAACGAGACGCCGATAGGGGAGCGGCCGGTCACGACAATCGCCCGTTCGCCCGGAGCAAGGCTGATCGGCTGAGGCGTATTGACGCTCCCTGAGCGAAAGAGAGAGACACCCTGTGGAATATAGCCGTAGGCGTTGGTGCGTACGGACACAAGTTTCCATCCTGTAATTGAGACTGGTGCGTCAGCACTCCCAGAGACATTTATCGTGACGTACTCCTCGTCGCCATCAACGCTCTTAAGGGGTCCGACGCTTTTAGCGAGCGAAACTGTGCCGCGGTACGAAGACGGGGTGCCAAAGAGACGAGATTCCTGCCAATCACGCTGCAGGTCTTCAAGATCCTCCTGCGCCTTCCATAGTTCAGACTGTGTGTTTGAGGTGCCACTGCCGCTGAAATCGCCAGTCCACCAGTTAGTTTCGCCACGCCCCACATCCCAGAAGTTGCCGTATCCGCGCTGCTCCTGGTTCACATTGGTAATAGGCGTAATGAACGGGCCGGAGAATGAAATAGGGCGCTGTGGTCCGCCCGTGGAGACCCAGGCGACAAATAGAAAAGCGAATATGCCGACAAAGAAGAGGATGTCTGCGCGCATGCCCCTATGATAGCAACTACTTGCCGAGGTTTCTCAATTCTTCGCGCACAACCCTAGCATCGCTCCACGGCTCGCGCACGCCGTTTGCGCGCATGATATAGGGATCCGTGCCTTTGCCGGTAATGAGTACTGAGTCTCCAGTACGGGCAAGTGAAAGCGCCGTGCGGATTGCACATCGACGATCCATGATGATCTTTGGCTCGCGCGCCATACCCCCCTTCATTTGAAGGACGATCTGTTCAGGGTCTTCGTCGTACGGATCTTCGTCCGTGAGTATCACTTCATCGCACATCTGATCTGCAATGCGCCCCATCTCCGGCCGCTTCCACGTATCGCGCCCGCCTCCGGTGTTTCCAAGTACGCAGATCTTGCGGCCAGGGTACGCACCGTACAGCGCTTCGAGTGAATCAGGCGTGTGCGCATAATCAACCACCGCCTGGAAGTCCTGACCTTCGTCAATGCGCTCGGTACGTCCTGGAATACGCTCGAGCTTTGCGAGGGCTTCGCTGATTACCGGAAGCGGTACGCCCACAAAATGCGCTGCTTTGATGACTGCAAGTGCGTTCATGATGCTGAAACTTCCTGGAAGCGTGAGCGTGAAGGGAACGCCGCTATAAGTGAATGCTGCAGTGCCCGGTCCGAGCACGACGTCGGTCACTTCTTCATATGAAAAGGGGAGGCGCTCCTCAACAGAGAGTGCAAGGAACGCATCACTGTGTTCGTTATCCTTGTTGGCAATGATTGCACGCGGACGCTTCGGGGAGCGCACAAGCGCAGCGCCAATCGCAAGCTTTGCCGCCTTGTACTTTGCGAATGAGCCGTGCGACTCGATGTGCTCCTTTTGCAGATTGGTGAACACAAGGGCATTTAGGAAAAGGAACAGGTGCCGGTACTGGAGCGTTGCTTCCGAAGTTACTTCGATAACCGCATGGGTAACACCCAGACCACGCGCCTCACCAAGAAAGCGCTGGATGAACCCGCGCCCCGGCATGGTCATCTTATAAAGATTAGGGCGCACCTCGTCTTTAATAGCGAAGTTAATAGTGCCCGCGACTGCAGTGGGGTAGCCGGCATGGGTAAGGACCGCGTATAGCATTTCGGTAACAGACGACTTTCCCTTAGTGCCTGTCACTGCAATAACAGTCATATGACGCGCAGGGAAACCGTACCGTAGTGCGGCACCTAACGAGATAAGGAGGTGGTAGGGGCGCACGAGTGCTCGGTAGAGAGACCGGGGGAGCACCTTTTCCAGAATGCGCTTGAGGAAATTCATAGCTAAGGCGTCTGCGAGAGCGCTGCCTTGAGGCGTGCTTCGCGGCCGGTTACATGCATCGGAACGGCAGCAAGCGCTTTGCGCGCTTCACGATCGGTATAGCCGAGCGCAACCAAGGTCTCAAATACTTCGGCATCTTCTCCCTGATGATCAGCATCGCTCACGCCAATCTTCTCAGACAGTTCAACCATAAGTTTCTCTGCTGCTTTCTTGCCAAGACCCACAACGCGCGTGAGGTATGAAATGTCGCGCTTGCCGATCGCGACCTCAAGCGATTCTCGTGGCGCGCGGGTAAGCAGGGAGAGCGCAGTCTTTGGTCCAACGCCCGGAACAAGCAGGGTAAGCTCGAAAAAGGCGAGGTCCTGGGGGTCAGTGAAGCCATAGAGCTCGATCCCGTCCTGCTTGACCGCCATATGGGTTTTCATGGTCACCGTCTGTCCGGGTACAAACCCATCGGTTGAGGCGACGCGTACGGCAATGCCCCAGCCGGAGACGTTCACAATGACGGTCCCTCCTTCTACGGCGAGCACGGTGCCCTCAATCTGCCTAATCATTGGAATCATCGTACCATCTAAGCCCTGCGCTTGCGCGAGACGGCCTAGTAGCGTAGGATTCGTCGCATGGCTATCACTAAATCAGCGAAGAAGGCCCTCCGCGCATCTCTCAAGAAGCGCGTCTTCAACGTGCGCCGCAAGCGCGTGCTTACCACGACCACCAAGGCCGTGAAGAAGCTCGTAACTCTAGGCGAGACCAAGGAGGCATCGGGCAAGTCCCTCTCCGAGGCCTACCAGGCTATCGATAAGGCGGCAAAGCGCGGCATCATCAAGAAGAACACCGCGTCCCGCAAGAAGGCGCGCCTCGTGGCTTCAATACGCCGCGCAGAAGCGAAAGCGTAAGGTTTCACAAAGAAGAAAGGCCTGGGAATTCCCAGGCCTTTCTTCTTTGTAGTCCTCTCGGCAGGAATCGAACCTGCATTTCCTCCTTCGGAGGGAGATGTCCTATCCATTGAACGACGAGAGGGTGGATGTATTCAAGCATGAGGCACCTAGCCTGGCCATGCGTCTCGTTTTCTGGTACTACAAGGACTGGCCTGAACCTGAGGAGAAGTTCAATGACCATGCTTGGAGTAGAAGAGCTCGCCATCACCGATGTCGAGACAACGGGTCTCGATGAGCGTACTCACGAGATCATCGAAGTTGGTGTGATAGTCGTCGACTACCACACGCTCGGCGTGATCCGGGAGGACACCTTCAAGGTGAAACCCGAGCGCATCGAGCTGGCGTCGCCTGAAGCGCTTCGGATCAACGGGTACAACGAGGAGGAGTGGAAGGACGCGCTCTCCAAACGGGCCGCCTTGATCCGCTACGATGAGTTCATCAGCAAAGCCCGGTTCGGCGGCTGGAACTCTCCCTTCGATCGGCGCTTTCTGCGCGCCCTTGAACGGGACATGGGGATTCCGCTTCCGCTTGACTATCACGAGACGGATATCGCGTCGCTTGCGCTCGAGATTCTGCGCAACGTTGCGTTCCAGAAGAAGTTCAAACTCGATACGGTTGCGGAATTCTTCGGTCTCGAACCTGAACCTGTCCCGCATCGCGCGCTTAATGGCGCACGTCTCGAGCTTGAAGTCTTCCGCAGACTGCGCGCGTTCGAGGGGTAACTCACAACTATACGTTCCTTCGAGGGAGGCAGGGAAACCTGCCTCTTTCCTCTTTTGGTGCTCTCGGTAGGAATCGAACCTACATTACCAGCTCCGCAAGCTAGCGTCCTATCCATTGAACGACGAGAGCGTAACGAGAGTGACTGTACCGTTCTTAGCCGCTCTTCGCAAGCGCTAGATGCGCATCATATCGACGAGGTGGTCTATGACTGACTGGTCGTGCCGGCCTTCATCGAGGTGATTGAGCACGTATTCATACACCTGAAGGGGGTCGTGTCCAACAATAGGGATGAGCAAGTGCGGTACAAGCAGGCTCTTGGTTTTAATAGAGAGCGACGGAGGAAGGGAAGGGTCAGCGTACTCAAGCACTGAGAAATGGAGCATGTTCTCATACGGATAGAAGTTGGTATCGATAGCGATACCCTCATCCGTAATCGCAAAGCGGTGAATGCGCGGATGTTTAGCGGCGTGAAGCGCTATCGAGACGGCGCCTGCAGCGATCACCAGCGCGAGAATGATGTTGTTGAAGAGTACGCACGCAATGATGCCGGCAATGGCAATGATGCCAAGCGCCCAATACCAGTCAGCGCTCTTCTCCTCAAACGCGTATTCTTTTCCTTGCCACTCAAAGATCGGACGGGCCATACAGGAATGATAGCACCACTAGCTAAGCGAATCTCGGTACTTTTCTATGAAATAGGGCATTAGAGAGTGAAGTGGGGAGGGGAGAGCGTCGAGCGTGAACCATGCAACCTCATCAAACTTGTGCGGCTCGCCATTTCTGACTTTGTCTCGATCAACAAGCACCTTGAAATCGAGCGCGATCCAGTGCGTCTTCTCGCCGTTGTGCTCGCGGTGTGCATCCCTGAAGCCGAGGAACTCATAGTCAAGAACATCTGTGGAGTACTCTTCCCTGATCTCTTTGCGCAGCGTCCTTTCAACAGTGTCTCCAAATTCAAGGCCGCCACCGCCCGGGTCCCAGGTGCCGTGCTCATCGCGGCAGTTTGCACTTCGCTTTGCCATAACAAAGTTGCCGTTTCCATCGTGGCAGAAATACACGATAGTTACGCCCGTGTAGTCAAAGCCCTTTCTCATACGGCAATCATACCAGCAGGGCAATACCCAGGTATCCTTAAGCGCCAGAAGGGCATTGGTATACTCAGTTATATGAATGACACCATACCAACAGGAGGCGTCAGCTTTGAGGAGGAACATCTGGCTGCTGCGCCTGCCGTTGCCGGGCAGCAATCATCTATTACTAAATGGGTCATTGCAGCGTCTGGCGGATCTATAAAAACAGAGAAGCAAGCGCAGCTAACGCTTCTAGTCATTGCCGGAATCGGCATTCTCGTCTCGCTCATTTTAGTGGTGAGCGCGCTGCGCACGCCGCAGCCGCCTCCACCAAGTCAGATTATTGATGTTGCTAGTCCAGGCGCCATGACTCGTTAGGTATGTTTCCAACCAGCACACGCGGCTTCACACTCATTGAGCTCCTGGTCGTTATTGCGATCATCGGCATTCTCTCAAGCGTTGTGCTGGTGAGCCTTAACAGCGCGCGCATGAAGGCGCGCGACACAAGACGCATTGCTGATCTGAATCAGATCCGGCTTGCGCTTGAGCTCTACTACGACGACAAGGGGTACTATCCGCCCACAGACTGTGCGCCATCAGGATGGGACTGCAATGGGTACCGCAACAGTTATAGTGCTTCTTCCTGGGCAGCGCTTGCTGCTGAGCTTCAGCCGTACCTTCCACAACTTCCTGTTGATCCGATCAACACGGCTTGCGCGCCGTGGAATAACAATTGCTTTTCGTATGCCTATGGAAACGTAGGACGCACGACTTATCCTGCACAGTACGATCTCACGGCGCAGCTTGAGAGCACGAGCAACCCGCAGCGGTGTGCGGTAAAGCTGTGGCGATTCTATTTCAATAATCAGCCTTGGTGTGGTAGTTACTCTGGCCAGCTATACGAGGCTTCGCCTCGATAGCACTACGTAGCGGAGGGGGTGGGATTCGAACCCACGGTCCCGTTTCCGAGACTCCTGTTTTCAAGACAGGTGCAATCGACCACTCTGCCACCCCTCCAAGGGTGTACCTCAAGAAGTTACACGACTTTTTCTGTTTCTGCCACCTTTTCCTCCTTGGCTACTGAGACCTGTTTGTCTTTGCGAAAGAAGAGGAGATATACGATCTCAAGGATGCCGAACGTGTTAAGCAGGAGGATAACAATGAACCAGGGTTTCTGGTCGTTGCGCGCAGCAAACCAAAGGCCAATACCCTTAAGTACGACTGACCAGAGGGCGACCACAGCAAAAATGAGACCAAATACGAGCGGACTAATGCCGAACGTGGCTGCCATTGCGTTAATACCAAGCGGGCCGAAGAACGGATCTGTGGGAATAGTGTGTGGAGGCATAGTTCCCGCATACTAGCATGCGCGTTTTTGAAGGAATAGTGAGCATTTCTGGTAGTATGCGCATATGCGGTATCTCGGCATAGATTATGGAACTAAGCGGGTAGGCCTAGCGCTCTCGGACGAGGCTGGCGTGATGGGCTTCCCGCATGCGGTTCTTCCAAACGACGCACGCCTGCTTGAAGACGTAGCGGCGCTCATCGAGCGCGAGCGTGTCGCAGGCATCGTTATGGGCGAATCCCGGAACTTTAGCGGGGAAGAGAATCCTGTAGCGAAAGAAGCGCGTACGTTTGCTGAAGCACTCACAGAGCGCACGGGCATTGCAGTTATTCTAGAGCCTGAGATGCTCACTACCCAGGAAGCGCGCCGCGATTTCGAAGGCATCCGCACGCACGGCGTTGTGGATTCGTCAGCGGCTGCACTCATTCTTACTAGCTATCTCTCTCGCCATGGTCAGCATTGATGAATTTAAGAAAATAGAAGTGCGCATCGGAACCGTCCTCTCTGCAGAGCCGGTGCCTGATACTGAGAAGCTCCTCCGACTCGTGGTGGATTTCGGCGAGGAAAATCCGCGTCAGATTGTTTCAGGCATCCGCGCGTATGTTGAAGACGCGCAGTCTCTTGTGGGACGCCAGTTTGCATTTGCGACCAACCTCGAGCCCCGTACGCTGCGCGGCCTTGAGTCAAACGGTATGCTGTTTGCAGTTGGCGAAGGAGAGTCATTCGCATTTCTTACGCCGGATCGACCAGTACCGCCAGGTACAAAAGCGAATTAGTGCACTTCATCCTCCAAAGAGAGGGTATACTCTTACATAATGTCGCGTATTGATCTTTTGCACCTCTTACGTGTTGAGATGCCGCCGCCGCGCTACATGGCTATGCCAACTGCGGGTATCGACATTTCAACGAGCGGTATTAAGATCGCGCTCCTCACTGAGCGCGTACATGGCCTTGAGCTTTCTGAGTTTGCCGAAGAACGCCTCGAGCAGGGAATTATCGTGAATGGCGAGATAACAGACACAAAACTAGTTATTGAGACACTCGAAAAGCTCGCAAAGAAATATCACTTCCAGTACGCCAATATCGCCCTCTCCGAATCTCGCGGCTACCTCTTTGAGGCAGACGTGCCAGGTAAGACGATTCAAGAATTGCGCGTTGCGACCGAGCAGAAGATAGATGAGTACGTGCCGCTGCCGCCGCAGGAGGTGGTATTTGATATTGCCCCGCTTGTTGAAAACGGAGATCTGACCCATGTCGTAGGTGCTGGGTACGCACGACGCGTGGTGGAGGAACACCTTGCGCTCATGGACACGGCCGGTATTACCACACGCGGCATGGAAGCAGAAACGTTCGCACTTGCTCGCGCGCTTCTGCCGCACGGTGATTCTGAGACCGTGCTCATTATCGACATCGGCCGTTCGTCCACGAAGCTCATGGTTGTGGGAAGCCGCATGCCGCGCTTCACGACAACGCTTGATATCGGCGGCCATGCACTCACGCTTGCGGTCCAGAAACATTTTGGCGTCACAGAAGAAGAAGCAAAGCGTGTGAAAGCAGAGCGCGGCATTATCGCAGGAGAAGGGAATAATGAGTATGTCGAGGCCATGCTCTCGACCGTGTCTGCGGTGCGCGAAGAGATCGCGCGCCGGCTTGAGTACTGGCAGAACCGCGAGTCTCAGGTGAGCATGCATGCGCCGGTAACCCGCATTATTCTGGTGGGAGGTAATGCAACCGTACGCGGCCTTCCAGAATATCTTGAGGCAGCATTGAAGCTCCCGGTTGAGCTGGGTGATGTGTTCACCAACCTTGCGCCAAAGACCGAGTGGCTCCCGCCGGTTGATTATCAGGAATCGCTTGCATACGGCACTGCGATCGGCCTTGCTCTACGAGAATATGTACCGTGAACTAACCAATCTCGTCCCTACCGAACGGAGCCGCGCTTTTAGGCAGGAGTATTTCAGGCGTCTTGCGACCGTCGCGCTCGTCATGCTCACTGTGCTGATCGGTATACATGCCGTCCTGCTTGCGCCGTCCTATATCTATTTTAAGGAACAGGTTGCAGCCAAGCGCACACAGCTTGCGCTCCTTGAGGGATCGCTCACCAGCGCAGAGGAGCAAGAGGTGGGCGCGCGGCTGAAGAGTCTTGAGGATGATCGGAATCATCTGAACCGGCTGGCAAGCTATCCTGCATTCAGCACGCTCATGCGTGCGCTCCTTGAGGTGCCGCGCTCCGGCATAGTACTAACTAACTTCTCGTTTGCGCCGGGGCAGGGAGATGCAGAGGCTCGCGTGATGCTTTCCGGTGTTGCAGAAACTCGCACGGCGCTACGCGAGTACAATCTTGCGCTCAGTTCGCTACCGTTCGTATCTAAAGTTGATTTGCCGATCAGCACGTACGCGAAAGAGACTGAACTGCCGTTCACGATCACGATCACCGGATCACTAACGCCATGAAAAAGAAATCTCTCATCCATCTTTCTATAGCGGCGGGCATACTCGTGGTAGCGCTTGTTGCATACACGCTGTGGTTTCTTACGGTCGACGGTCTTGGCAAGGAGGTCTCCGGACTCGAGAGCGAGATACAGGCGCGCGCAAATGAATCAGGGCGCGTAGCAGAAGCGCGCACGGCGCTTGCGTCACTTGCAACCAATGAAGCACGATTGCGCAACTACTTCATCAATACTAATGAAGTAGTGCTCTTCCTCGAGCGCATTGGCGCTACGGGTCGCGCACTGGGCGCTGACGTTGAGGTGGTGCATGTGCAGGCAGAGACCGCAACCGAATCGCGCGGAAACATGACACTTGCGCTGCGCATCTCCGGATCATTTGATTCTGTCATGCGCACGGTTGGCGCGATTGAGTTCGGTCCGTTTGATAGCGCACTTACCGACATATCGCTTGATGCGCGTCCAGACTCGGATATATGGACCGCATCGGCAACATTTGCGATCGGCGTGCAGAATCCGAATTAACTCTATGCAAACTCCTGACTTCAAAAAGCAGCTCCGCATTCTCGAACGCTTCCGTTACGGCAAGCGCATCCATCCGCAGCAGGACTGGGCAACGCTTCTAACGGTAGCGCTCGTGCTCCTCCTCATGAGCGGCATCTGGAATGTTTGGATCTTCATGCACGGCTCAACCAAGCGCGTAGTGGGGGAGACCGCAACGACAACTCCTGAGATCTCACCCTACATGCTTGAAGACACAACGGTCCTTTTTGAGAATCGCGAACGGGAAGAGGAACGCTACAGAAGCGAGTACCGGTTCGTTGACCCAGGGCTCTAACACGGGCTAAGCTAGCAATGCCCCTATAGCTTAATGGATAAAGCAGGAGACTTCTAAGCTCTTGATCTAGGTTCGATTCCTGGTGGGGGCACATTGACTTTGTGCGATTTCGCGGTAAAATGCTGAGCACGTGCGCTACAGCACCAATGTTTCAACCGGAGGCCGACATGGCAGGACTAGACCGACTCGCGCACATCGCCGCAATATTCTCGGAGCCGGCGGTTTTCCACCGCCTCTTCGAGT
>DATMJP010000012.1:0-4873 GCA_035553815.1 Minisyncoccota bacterium | reverse complement strand
GATATAGACGGCGAACTTTCCCCTGAAGAGGTGGCAGCAGCTATTGAAGCAGCGCTTAAATCACGATGATCGTACGAACTCCTGAAGAACGGGCGCGCGTTATAGAGGCGGGTCGCCGTCTTGGCGAAGTGCTTGATGCGGTCGCTGGCGCAGTGGTGCCCGGCATCACGGTGGATGCCCTCGATCAGCTTGCTGAGAAGCTCATCCTTGAGGGCGGCGATATGCCTGCCTTTAAGGGCTATACGCCTGAAGGGGCGCGCCGCCCCTATCCGGCAACGCTATGCGTATCGGTGAACGAAGAGGTGGTTCACGGAATTCCAAACGAAGACGTGCGCATGCTGAGCGAGGGTGATATTGTTGCGCTTGATCTTGGCCTCGTTCATGACGGCATTTTCGTTGATTCGGCGGTCACTGTTGCTGTAGGGAAAGCAGACAAGAAAGCATACGAGCTTATGAACGCTACGCAGAACGCGCTTGAGGAGGCGATTCGCGCAGCGCGCCCCGGCGCGCGCGTCGGTGATATTTCGCATGCCACGGAACGCGCCTTCAAAGGTACGGGGTTTGCGGTAGTGAAGATGCTTGGTGGGCATGGGGTGGGCAATTCAGTCCATGAGGAGCCGTTTATCGCAAACGCAGGAAAGCCGGGCACAGGTCCTGAGATTAAGAGCGGCATGGTGCTTGCGCTTGAACCGATCGCAAACGAGGGCGCTGCTGCTGTGATGATTGCAAACGACGGGTATACGTATAGGACACGCGATGGGTCACGTAGCGCCCATTTTGAGCACACGATTCTCGTCGAGGACGAGGAGACGATTGTGGTGACGAGGCGTCCGGGCGAATAGCGTATTCCACGCTTTTTGGTATAGTTTGCCTAAAGACGCCGCAGGCGATTTTTTAGTATTTAGAAACCCGTATTATGGCAACTCCGCATCTTAACACTGAGCGCACGCTCGTCATCGTAAAGCCTGATGGCGTCCAGCGCGGCCTCGTGGGTGAAGTTATTAAGCGTTATGAGCAGGTGGGCTTGAAGCTTGTCGGCATCAAGATGGGCGTGGCTGATCAGGACATGATTGAGCAGCACTACACGCTTGATCCAGAGTGGCGCCGCATCACCGGCGAGAAGACGATCGAAGGCTATCGTTCAAAGGGTATGCAGCCACCAAGCGAAGATCCGCTTGAGATCACTGCGGTGATTTTGAAGAACCTCAAGACCTACATGACCTCAGGTCCGGTCGTGTTCATGGTCTGGCAGGGTGCGCACGCAGTAAAGATCGTCCGCAAGATCACTGGCGGCACGGAGCCTCTTTCTTCAGACGTCGGTACTATCCGTGGCGATTACGTCCTTGATTCGTACCAGATGGCGGATGTTGACGGCCGCGCCGTACGCAATGTCATTCACGCATCAGGTTCGCCGAGCGAGGCAGAGGCGGAGATCAAGCACTGGTTCCGCGATGATGAGCTCATCAACTACCGCCTGGTCGGTGAACAGATCATCTACGACGTAAACCTAGACGGTATTCTCGAGTAAGATGAAGAAAAACCGCTCTGCACTACGCAGAGCGGTTTTTCTTTTTTCGAGAAGGAGTATACTTTTCTATGAGGCTGCCTCTTAAAACGCAACTTGCTCATTTTAAGGGAGTCTTATATCCACGCGTGTTGCGGAACATCTGTTCCAAGAGGCGCGATGCGGACACCCACGTGGCATCCAAAAGTTGCCACAAAGGGGTAGCCTCGCAAGAGCCCGGGCCATAAGGTTCCGGGTTTTTGCGTGCTAGAGTATCTATACAATGCGTCTGCTTTGGCTCATTACCGTGCTTGCGCTCGCTTCAGGGCTTGCGCTCATGCATACCTGGGCACTCACGGAATACCTTTACTGGTACTTCGTGTGGCTTGATGTGCCTGTGCATCTGTTAGGCGGACTCACGCTCGGCATGCTGCTCATCTCGCTTTCAAGAACATTCCGTCCCTGGTTCTACATCGCAGGGATCGCAGCGGTGATTCTTGGCTGGGAGGTGTTTGAGATGCTTATCGGTATGCGACGCGAAGCGAATTACCTCTTTGACACTTCACTCGACATCTTTATGGGAACACTTGGCGCGATGCTAGCATACGTCCTCGGACGACTTACTCTATGGCGCTCCGCGTAACATTTCACGGGGGCGCAGAGAGTGTCACAGGCTCAAACTTCCTCGTAGAGGGGAAGGAAGGGAAGATACTCATAGACTGCGGACTCGAGCAAGGACGGGAGGCATGCGCCGAATGCATGTACGATCCGTTCGCGTACGACGTTTCCTCCATTGATGCGCTCATTATCACGCATGCGCACCTTGACCACATAGGGCGCGCACCGAAGCTCATGCGCGAAGGGTTTAAGGGAAAGATGTATATGACACCGCCAACGCGCGACCTTATGGAGATTATGCTTCGGGACTCTGCAGGCATCATGGCGATGGAGGCGCAGAAGTCGAACCGCGAACCGATGTTCAATGACGCCGACATCGATGCACTCTTTGATAGGTACGAGCCGCTCAACCTGCATGAGGAGCGCATGGTCGCGCCGGGACTCTCGGTGCTGCTGCGGGCAACGGGTCACATCCTTGGATCTGCAAGCGTGCGCATTAAAGACGAAGAGGGTGTCACGCTTGTGTGTACAGGCGACATCGGCAATACGCCGAGTCCGTTACCGATGCCGACGCGATGATTATTGAAAGCGTGTACGGCGATCGCGTGCATGACCATAAAGGCGAAGCGCGTGTGAAGGCGTTGAGCCAGGCGCTTGCCGCTGCGATAAAGCGGGGCGGCACCATACTTATCCCTGCGTTCTCGATAGAGCGCAGCCAGCTCATGCTGTATGAGATCTCAAATCTCATGGATGCAGGCGAGATCCCGCGCATCCCGGTATATCTAGACTCGCCGCTTGCGATCAAGGTGACTGAAGTGTACGAGCGCTGGGGCAATGAATACTTCAAACCTGAAGCAGAAGATGAGCTCCGGAAAGAGCACAGTATCTTTAAGTTTAAGGGCTTTGCCGAGACGTTCGCGCGCGAAGACTCGCAAGCGATAGACAGCGTCCCGGGTCCAAAGATTATCCTCGCCGGCGCCGGTATGTCGCACGGCGGCCGCATCGGCAGGCACGAGGCCCTCTATCTTCCGGATCCTAAGACCACGCTCTTTATCGTGGGGTACCAGGCGCCAGGCAGTCCAGGCCGCATGCTGCAGGACGGCTCGCCAAGGGTTCGCGTTAATGGAAAGGATATTGAGGTGCGTGCCAAGATAGAATCGTTCTCAGGCTGGTCCGCACACGCAGACCGTGACGGGCTGCTTTCCTTTGCCAAGGCTTCGCTTCCGCGCACGAAGACTTTCTTCGTCTCGCTCGGCGAACCTTCAAGCGCACGGTTCCTCGCGCAGCGCATTCATGACTACCTAGGGACGAATGCTGTGGTGCCGGTGGCGGGGGAGCGCTGGGATATTACTAAAGAGGGAGTACGAAGAGTAACAGAGTAGCTATGACCGCACTGCTTTTCTCAACATTCATATTTATGTTCGTGCAGCTCTCTATCGGCATTGCAGTGTTGCGCGAGAGCTCCAAGCACTTCAAGTTCAAGGATCATTCATGGAAGAGCGCTGTCATAGCGGTGCTGCTCTCACTCCTCATCTTTGCGATCGTGAGTCTGCCGATCCTTTGGTTTGATATCCCAGATCTTCTCACCTATGCAGCTGACGCAGTGCTCCTTCTGGCCGCGCTTGCGGTAGCGATCCGCTTTGTGTACGAAGAGTCCTGGAAGAAAGTTGCCATGGCTACTGCAGTGGTTGCGCTGGTGTCCGTGCTCATGGTGCTGCTTGGCAGAGAACTCTACACGATAGGGTAAAAGAAAAACTCCCCGGAAGGGGAGTCTTTCGTTAGCCCTGAACCTGCTTGGCGATCCTTGTGAAGATCTCCGGGTGCTTCTGAGCGAACTCAGAGAGGACCTTGCGATCGAGCGCGAAGCCCTTCTTCTTCAGCATGTTGATGAACGTGCTGTATGACTGGTAGCCGTTCTCACGGATCGCTGCGTTCAAGCGGATGATCCAGAGTGAGCGGTAATCGCCCTTCTTGTCCTTGCGGTGCGCGAACGCGTTCTTGCCTGCGTGCACCAAAGACTCCTTTGCAAGACGTTCCTTCGTTGAACGGCCATGGCGGTAGCCCTTTGCTCGCTTAAGAACGTTCCTGCGGCGCTTAGCCGAAATTACACCTCCTTTTACTCGTGCCATATGAAATTTACTTACCGACTATCTTACCGCTAAGGAATTTGCGGCGAATGTCGTTTGATACGACAAGCGACACATCCTGCTTCTTAGCACCCTTCGTGCGATTGCTCTCCTTTGCATTGAAATGGTTCTGGCCAGACTTGCGTACGACAAGCTTCTTGTTTTTGGTTACGCGTATGCGCTTTGTGTATGACTTATTGGTTTTCATGGTTTTCTTTTTCTTTTGGAGCAGCTTTCGCGGCTTTCAGATCGCGTTCAAGGATAGCGGCGAACCCTTTAGGTGCCCTGGTGACCGGGTCGGCGATCTTGTATGCGTACGGGATGAGGAGCATGAACTTTTCGAGCCGGGTCTTGAGGAAAGCCTCATCCATACCCTTGTACCGGCCCTTGAGGAAGAGTTCGACGCGCACTCGGTGGCCCTCTTCGAGCCACTCGGCGGCCTTGTTGGCCTTGAGGCGCATGTCGTTCTCTCCGGTGCCCACCTTTATCTGGACTTCCTTGGTCTCTGAGACCTTGGCTTTAGCCCGGGCGGCACTTTCTCGTTTCTTCTGCTCGTACTGAAATTTACCATAATCCATCACTTTCGCAACCGGAGGCATGGCGTTTGGCGAGATCTCAATAAGGT
>DATMJP010000011.1:0-16399 GCA_035553815.1 Minisyncoccota bacterium | reverse complement strand
TTATAGACCTTATTCCTCCATGTCTCAATTTGAAGGAATCCTAGACGCCTGCCTGGTCTCACGTGCGTGCTGTAGCACTCTTTCAACTGGTGCAATCAAAGCCTCTATATCCATATTGAAATCTGCATGCGCAATCCGCAGCATATCTAGATAGATCGCACTGGAAGTGGCGGCCACCTCGCCGACGAGAGTGGGGCTGGCTCCAACTGACAACACGACTGAGTCTCCGCTACGTCCCAAAACGTAGTCGTCTGCAGCAATAGGGCTGGAATGAACGTAAGTTGAAAGATGCGCAAACAGGTAGTCATACATACTTCCGAGCCCCACCTTTTCAGAAAGCTCTCTAACGTTTTCCCTGGTCCAGCGTCGAAAAATGTACTCTTTGTCGTTTGCGGTATAGGTGAAGCGATGCTTAATGGCCTCCCATTGAGCAGAGAGTTCTGTATTTCTTGCAGCCACCCGAGCTTTATCAATATTCTCTGAATTACTTCGTAACAACGCGCGACCCATTTTGTATCTCTCATAAGTATCGTACTCAATAAAGTCACTAACTCTTTCCCTATTCCTGCTCATGTAATTCAAATCCACTAATTCCTCGAACATAGCTCTCAGTAGAGGGACGGCATCTTTCGCTAGCCCTTTTTTGCAAAGCAACTGTATAGAAGTCAGTCGATGAAGACTTTTTATAAGAAAAACGATTACGACTTTGCTGTAGTGGTTGTCTTCGTCCCACACCAAACCGTTGTTTTGATGCGCCATCGCTTTCCTACCGAGATGAAGGGCTTTACTTAATGCATGAAGTTCGCGACGGTTGTTAAATCTAAGCAGGAGGATCGATATATGAGTCTGAAGCCAACGCATAGACCAAGCGTAGCATTTTACGACTGTCTTACCCCTCTAGGTCCTTCGATACTCAAACTAAACTGCTGCGGGACTAGGACTCGAACCTAGATAAACGGTGCCAGAAACCGTTGTCCTACCTTTAGACGATCCCGCAATATTAAGGACTGCAGGAGCAGTCCTTAATAGCTAGAAGATACACGAAAATGGCTCTCGAGAAAAGGCTTACGCCCCGCTCTCATGCGCCGCCTTAAGGAAGGCAGTAAACAGCGCATGCGGACGAAGCGGACGCGCCTGAAGCTCTGGATGGAACTGGGTGCCGAGCATGAACGGATGCACATCCTTCGGAAGCTCTGCAATCTCCATGAGGACGCCGTCTGGCGAGGTGCCGGAGAACACAAGGCCGCCCTCGGTCAGCTGCTCTACATACGCGTTATTGATCTCGTAGCGGTGGCGGTGGCGCTCGTCTACCGTATCCTGCCCGTACGCTTCGCGGGCAATACTTCCCTCTTTAAGCGCTGCCGGATACACGCCAAGGCGCATGGTACCGCCGAAGTTGCGCTCTGCGATCAGATCTTTCTGGGACTCCATCACATCAACGATAGGATGTGGCGTTGCTGGATCTATCTCCACCGTATGCGCTTCCTTGATGCCAAGCACGTGGCGGGCGTACTCAATCACCATGAGCTGCATGCCGTAGCAGAGACCGAAGTATGGAATCTTATGTTCGCGCGCAAACTTGATCGCCTGGATCTTGCCTTCAATGCCGGTCTCGCCAAACCCGCCCGGCACAAGAATGCCATCGAATTGCTTCAGCATCTCAGTGTCTTCTCCCTGCTCGAATTTCTTTGAGTTAATCCAGCTGATATTGAGTTTCAGCTTCAGCTCTGCAGCCGAGAACTTGAGCGCCTCAATCACAGACAGATACGCATCAGAAAGCACGTAGTCGCCAGTATCAAAGTATTTGCCAACAATACCGATGTTAACGGTTGGACCAGTAACCTTCGTGCGCTCTACGAAATCAAGCCATGAAGAGAAATCAGCCGGCTTATCGGTTGGAAGCTTGAGCGATTCAAGGAGCTTGTCGCCAATCTTATCCTTCTCGAAGTTGATCGGCACATCATAGATTGAATCGACGTCAGGAGCAGAGATGATGCGGTCAGGCCGTACGTTGCACCAGATGGCAAGCTTCTCCTTGCGCTTCTCGTCCATGACGAGCTTAGAGCGCGCAATGATGAAATCTGGCTGGACGCCATAGGAGTTAAGCTCACGCACGGCGCTTTGTGTCGGCTTCGTCTTCATCTCGCCGAGCGTGCCTGGCACTGGCAAGTACGAAACCATCACAAAGAGCACATCGTCTGGCTGCTGCATCTTAAGAACGCGGGCAGCCTCGATGAAGAGCGCGTTCTGGAAGTCCCCTACCGTGCCGCCGATCTCAATGACGGAAATGCGGCTGCCGTTGTGCGCTGCGGCTGCCTGTATGCGACGGAGGATCTCATCGCGTACGTGCGGAATAGCTTCAATACACTTGCCGCCGTACTCAAGCGCTCGCTCCCGGCTAATCACCGTCTGGTACACCATGCCTGAGGTCATGTAGTCCTCAGGTCCGAGGTCGCGTCCGAGGAAGCGCTCGTAGTTGCCCATGTCCTGGTCGGTCTCAAGCCCGTTATTTAAAACAAACA
Source organism: Minisyncoccota bacterium (assembly GCA_035553815.1). Classification (GTDB taxonomy): domain Bacteria; phylum Patescibacteriota; class Minisyncoccia; order Phycocordibacterales; family Phycocordibacteraceae; genus C7867-001. The sequence continues at coordinate 13,877 of DATMJP010000011.1, read as the reverse complement.
CCTCACCGTGTTCGGTGGGATTCATCGTGCCAGCATCAACATTCAAATAGGGATCGACCTTAACCAAGTTCACGGGATACCCGCGCTCCTGGAGAATGAGGCCCATGGAGGAGGTGGCAATGCCTTTGCCGACACCCGACATTACGCCGCCTAAGACGAAGATGTACTTGTGTCCTTCAAGCGCCATACTAGACCTTCAGATAGCGGCGGACCGCAAGATAGCTGGCAACACCGCCAAGGAACACGCCTGCCCCCACAATGACGCCGAAGAACACAGCAAAGTTATCGACGTAGTACGTGAACACATTGAACCCACCAAGCCAGATGGCCGTAGCGGATCCCGCATACCAGGCAGCCGGATAGAAGAGTATGAGCGTGATCAGACCTGCAAATACGCCAGAGAGAATGCCGGCGACGATGAATGGGCCCCGGATATACATGTTGGATGCGCCAACGAGACGCATGACAGCAATCTCATCGCGCGCGCTGTAGATAGCAAGCCGCACGGTTGCAAGCGCGATGATCGTCGAAGCGAGCGCAAAGAGGAATACGATGATTGAGCCTGCGCGGGCTGTTGCCTTAATAGCTGCGGTAAGGCGGTCGATCACCGTCTTATTCTGGAAGTAGTTGATGCGGTCAATGAAGGACGAGCCGCCAAGGTCGTTCTCAAGGTACTGCACGATGCCCTCGTACTGGGACGGGTCATTGGCCTTTATGGAAAGCGATGCGCCAAGCGGATTCTCGCCAAGCTCATCAAGCGCGCGAAGCGTGAGTTCGTCGTCAGCATGGCGCTCGCGGAACTGAATGAGCGCCTCTTCGCGCGAGGTGTAGGTGGTTGCTGCTACTTCAGGGATAGCTTCGATCTCCTCTTGGATCGTAGCGATGTCTGAATCACTTGCTGCAGGAGTGAAGTACACATTCACATCCACCTTATCTTGGATTGAGACAAGCGTATTTGAAAGCACTGCAGACAAGAAGACCAGGAAGCCGATGATCATCAACGTCACGGTCATGATGAGCACGGTTGCAAACGAAACCGAACCGCTTCGTATGAAGCTTTTTGCACCTGCGACAAAGATTCTACGAAGCATCATCATACGGTTCTACAGAATATAGTGGCCCTGCGCATCGTCGCGCGCGATGCGGCCGTTCTCCATGGTAATAACGCGGCGTCCCATCGCATCCACAACGCCCTTGTTGTGCGTGGTGATAAGTACCGTAGTGCCAAGCTCATTAATCTTCTTCAAGATCTCAATGACCTCAAAGGTATTCACCGGATCAAGGTTGCCGGTTGGCTCGTCGGCAACAATCACATCCGGCTGATTAATGATCGCACGGCCGATCGCAACGCGCTGCTGCTCGCCGCCTGAGAGCTGGTGCGGGAAGTGGTGCGCCTTACCGCCAAGACCTACAAGTTCAAGGATGTAGGGCACATCGGTTGCAATTTCATCGTCCGGACGGCCCGCTGCCTCCATGGCAAAGGCGATGTTTTCGTATGCAGTCTTGTTCGGTATCAAACGGAAGTCCTGGAAGATCATGCCGATCTTGCGGCGGTAGTGATGGAGCGAGCTCTTAGGGAGCGTGTGCACGTCAACTGATTCAAAAAAGACAGAGCCGTCTGTGGGGCGCTCTTGCGCGAGGAGCATTTTGAGGAGAGTCGTCTTACCGGCGCCTGAGTGGCCGACGATTGATACAAATTCTTTAGGGGCGATCGAGAGTGTGACGTTATCAAGTGCCGCACCGTCTCGATACATCTTGCTCACCTTATCGAAATAGATCATGACCGGTGCATTATACCTCAACCCCCTCCGTCGCGTCTATAAAAGGATCCAAATCGCCTTCAAATACTGCGTCTGGATCGTGTGATTCATGTCCCGATTCATGATCCTTCACCAATTTATACGGATGCAGCACATAGGAACGCCGCTGACTTCCCCACTCGTTTGCGGTTGAGGCGGCAATAGAGCGTCCTTTCGCTTCTGCCTGGCGCTTTTCTTCATCACGCGCAAACAGCTTTGCCTCAAGCAGTTCCTGTGCCTTCTCGCGGTTAGCTTGCTGACTGCGCTCTGAAGACACATGCACCGAAATACCGCTTGGAATATGGGTTATACGCACTGCAGTCTCGCGCTTATTCACATTCTGCCCGCCTGCGCCGCCTGAGCGGGCAAACTGCACTTCAAGCTCATCAGGATTCAAGTTGAGCCGCTCGGTCTTTGCCAGGCGCGGCAGTACCTCGACAAGCGCAAACGATGTCTGGCGCTTTGCGTTTGAGTTGAACGGCGAGATGCGCACCAAGCGATGCACGCCCGCTTCATGTTTCAATCTGCCGTACGCGCCCTTGCCCTGTATTTCAAGCAGTACGTTGCGATAGCCGCCATGATCATTCTCATTTGCATGAAGCTCAGCAACGCCCCACCCTTTCTCTGCCGCGTAGCCTTCATACATGCGGCGCAGCATGCGCGCAAAGTCCTCCGCGTCGTCTCCGCCCGCGCCCGCAAGAATAGCGAGTGTCGCAGGACCTGCATCATGGCCATTGCCATCTCCTCCCTCTTTGAGGCTCTGATACTCCTTCACGATCCGCTGCGCTTCCTGCGGATCCTTCCAGAAGTCAGGCGAGGCCATAAGGGCTTCAATCTCTTGGAGTCGCTCGTTCATATGCGGAGTATAGCAAAAGGCCGGAAGACCGGCCTTTTGCTATCTTGAGCCACCTCCGAGGATTGAACTCGGGACCTTGTCGTTACGAGTGACACGCTCTACCAACTGAGCTAAGGTGGCGTACGGCTACAATAGCGAGAAACGGCCCTGCTTTCAAGCAGCACGCTTCCAGAACATAACCGCGCCAAGCGCGCCTAGTGCTGCACCAAAAGTATTGACCACGAGATCGAGCGCGGTGTTGTAGTACCCGCCCACATCGGTGTTTGGTACGAGAAGCTTTGCGGTAAATTCAATTACCTCGTTCAAAGCACCTACGCCGCTTGCGGCAAGGATAGTGAACACGAGGAGTCCGAACGTACGGAACTCCGTATCGCGGCGCAAGAAGAAGTACGCAAGGAGCGCAGCTACAGCGGACCCATACGTATGGACGATCTGATCCATCTTTATAAAGGTAAGCCCGGTGGAGCTCTCTATGGGAAACGGCACATAGTTGTAGAGGATGTCATCCCCTACCGGCATTGCAGCGCCGAGCAGATGCAAGAAACCGACAGAAGAGACAAGCGCAAATAGCCAGACCGGCACACACTGATGCGTGAGCACACACCCGCCGAGAATTAGGAGCGCGACAATCACTGCGATGTATCCCAGGAACTCCGTATTTCCTATTGAGGCGAAATAGAATCCGGCACCTGCGGTGTAGAGGATAGTGAATGCAAAGACAAGCAGGCGTCCCGGCGATAAGTTCTCTTTGACGGTAATAAGGAATTGCATGGCTCTACAGTAAACGTGTGACCTGTGCTGAACTTGCACTAGTTCTCGTATCCGCCGACTACCCAGCTGAATTCGGCTTGCCAGTTTCTTGAAGGACAGCTCCATCCGGGGCTTCCCGAGTATGCGGCGGTACCGGAACGATCAGTAGAGCGCACACCAAGTACGTAGTAGTCGCCACGCGCAACCGGACAGCCGTATGAGCCTGCGGTGTAAAGGTAGTACGAATAATTACCGCACGCGCTTTCAAGCGACGCGACCGGGTCCTTTATACCGCTTGGCAAGTTACCTGCACTAACAAGTCCTGACACAAAATTCACGCCAGACGTCCCAGTTGATTCCCATCCACCGCAACCTGATCCCCCGTTTGCACTCGGATATTGACCATTATTGTTAAGCGCGTAGAGTGCAAGCGCATTTTGTATCTGGCGCATCTCTGCAAGACGCTTTGCATCGCGCGCTTTGCCACGCGCACTGTTAAGACTTACCAGCACCACCGACGACAAGACACCTATGATTGCGATCACGACAAGGAGCTCTATGAGCGTGAAGCCACGTACTGCTTTCATACTTAGGGCGCACGAGGCGCTGTTGCTCCCTCTTGGTTCTTAATGATCTGCTGGATATCCGTCTCATCGAGCGTCTCTGCTCCTTGCATACCTGTTACCAAGAACCATCCTGCAAGCAGAACTAGCAGTACTGCAAGGCCAAGCAGGAACTGCTGCGCTTGCTTTTCATTCTTCACATACCCGCCCGTGTGCGCAATAAGCCAGCCAGAGATGCCTGCTGTACGGTATCCAGTAACGTGCGGCGACACTGACGGCGACTCCTCAAACTGTACCGGAGGCTGGTCCATATAACGATGGTAGCACTTCAAAAACCCGCAAAGCGGGTTTTCCAAAAATCACACAATTAGCACCTCGAGAGCCGATGGCCGGGATTGAACCGGCGACCTCATCCTTACCATGGATGCGCTCTACCAACTGAGCTACATCGGCTTACCTGAATAGGTTGAGAGTACGGCATTTATGCGTTTTTTTCAATATTTTCCCTTAATTCGGCCTTGTGTTCATTAAACCCTTAGGTTTGCTCCTGTATACACAGTAGGTACGACGTTAGTTGAGGTAGCGCTTCGGTGTTCTTTTTAGCCGTATATATGCGGCTAAGCGGCACCGCATGGACTAGCGTCGTTCTTTCAGACCCTGTCCCGGGTTAGGCATACCGGAACTGGGATTCATAACACGGATGCATGCCCACATTACCTAGCTTAGAAACGAAAGAATATATGTCTATTACTAACAATTACCTAAAGCGCACGATGGTTATCGCGCTTGTGGCAGCGCTCGCATTCACGGGTGCTCCTGCATTCGCGCAGACCACGACGACGCAGGCGCAGCAGATCGCAGCCCTTCAGGCCCAGATCGCAGCGCTGATGGCGCAGTTGAATGCACTGAGCGGAGCTACCACGACCGCAGCATTCACGCGCGATCTTACTATTGGCGCATCAGGCGCAGATGTTACCCGTCTCCAGCAGTGGTTGATTAGCCGCGGCTACTCTATCCCAGCTGGCGCGACCGGATACTTCGGCGTACAGACTCAGGCAGCGGTTGCCGCATACCAGCGCGCAAACGCTATCACTCCTGCAGTCGGTTACTTTGGCCCCATCACACGTGCCAAGGTGAACGCATCACTCTCGGTAACGCCGACAAATCCAACCACGCCGACAACACCGGATGACGATGATGATGACAACGACGGCGAGCTTGAAGGCGGCGCTGGCTCAGTAGACAGCTACGAGCTCATCTCAAACTTGAACAACGAAGAAGTTGGCGAGGATGAGGAGGATGCAGAAGTAGCAGGTCTTGAAATTGAGGTTGATGACGGCTCTGATATTGAGATCACAGCAGTACGCCTCGACTTCGACACTGTGAGCGCAACAAATGACGACTTCTCTGATTTTGCTAGCGAGGTCTCTCTCTGGCTTGACGGCGAAGAGGTCGCACGCGTTGACGCTGATGAGTTCGATGAGGACAACGACTTCTCACGCTCTATCTCACTTGACGACGGCGCGATCATCCGCGCTGGCGACATGGGCGAGCTTGTAGTCGCAATCTCAGGCGTCTCAAACCTCGACTCTGCTGACGAGGGCGACAGCTGGTCTGTCGACTTCGACCAGGTTCGCTTCATGGACGCAGATGGCGCAACCATCACGGATGATCCAAACACTGCAGCGCGTACCTTCACCTTCGAAGAGTTCGCATCAGCAGCAGGCATTGAGATCACCATTGATGACGGCGACAACGATGACATCAACGAAAGCCGCGTAATCACTGTTGATGCAACAGATGACACCGAGGACGTTGAGCTTCTTGCCTTCACCATGGAAGTTGAGGGTGATTCAGATATCACCATCGACTCACTTCCAATTGAGTTCACCGTGACCGGCGCAAGCGACCTTGAGGATATGGTTTCATCCGTATACCTCAGCGTTGACGGCGACGAAATCGGTAACGAGAACAGCACGAACGGTGATAACACGATCGTCTTCGATGATCTTGACTTCACCATCGATGCTGGCGAGGAGGTAGAGTTCATCGTTACTGCGGACTTCAACTCCCTTGCAGACGCGCTTGACGAGGGTGACACCATTGAGGTGACCTTCGGCGAGACCGAGACTGACTCAGCAGACTTCGATGCTGAGGACGAGTCTGGCGAGGATGTCAACGATGCGGATATCTCTGGCTCAGCAACCGGCGGACCATTCACGGTCTTTGAGACCGGCATCATGGTTGAGTTCGTATCCGCTGAGGAAGAAGTAAGCTTCTCAGCTGACGACGTCGGTGAGGCAGATCAGGGCACCTTCGAGATCACCTTTGATGTGACTGCGATGGAGTCAGATCTGCGCATTGACCGCTCATGTACTGAGGACCAGGTAAATGCTGCAGGTCAGGGTGTCGAGTATTCGATCACTAACTCTGGCAGCAACACGACGGTCTGCTCACTCACTTCAAGCTCAAGCGACAGTGAGGACACCGCAAACACATTCGAGCTCGATGAGGACGACACCCGTCGCTTCACCTTGACTGTGGTTGCAACTGCAACAGCTGATCACTTCGCTCAGGTAGAACTTGAGTCGATCAACTGGGGTACAGCAACTGACGACACGAACGCAAACTACTACACGTTCGACCTCGATGAGTTCCAGACAGGCAATGTCTTCTTGAACACCTTCTAGGATCTGTTGTCACCTGAGCTAACGCTCACGCAAAAGCCGCCCATCTGGGCGGCTTTTGCTATCCCCACTCAGTATTCCCTAGTTCCTGCTCGATGCTACGCTTTAAGCATATGAACCGCGCCATGAATAACATGTTCCGTAAGTTTGCCCACCGGACGAGCCGCCTTGCCGGGTCGCCGTGGATGTTCGTGGGCGCCTGTACCGTGATTTTTACCTGGGCTGTCTCAGGCCCCCTCTTCGGTTTCTCAACAACGTGGCAACTCCTAGTTAACACGGGCACCACCATCTTCACTTTCCTCATGGTGATTCTTATTCAGAACACGCAGAACCGTGATGCGCAGGCGATACACCTGAAGCTTGATGAGGTGATCCGCTCAATCGATCAGGCGCGAAACGACCTTATCGACATTGAAGACCTGAACGATGAGGCGCTTGCCGTATTCCAGAAGGAGTTCGATGCGTACCACCCTGAGGAAGTGAAGCCTCAGAAAATGAAACGGGTTACTGAGCAGACGGCTCAATAAGATCTATTTCGAGTACGCGTTCAGACTCGATAAGAACAGATAGTTCGTCTATCTCTTCTTCTGCAGCAGCGTATAGCTGTAGTGCTGCCTTATCCTCTCCCTCCTCTTTGCGTGCGTGTGCGTCTCGTATCAGCTGATCTACCTTGGCCATAGATTCAACAATTACCGTCTGATCGCCGCTATCAAGCCGTGTTTCAGACTCAGCGACCTGCGCCTGCAAGCTTGCAAGTGCGGTTGATGTCTCTATCCGGCTCTCCTCAACAGACTCAACGAGATCCGTATCCTCTGGCGATCCGGCAACAAGGGTCTCAAGCTCATTCTCTTCCCCGGCAAGGTCGGTAAGACTGACCGAGAGTTTGCTCTGCACTTCGGCAACAGACGAGACTGCATTCGGGTTTGCGTCTGACACCTTCTGCAGAACATTTGTATGCGTAAGGAGCATGGTACGGAGATCTGCATGCGCCAGATATGCGTCTTCGCTCTCTCCCTCATTCTTAAGCTGCTTAATCTCTTCCTGCGCGCCCGCAATACGCTCAGTAAGCGACTCGGTGATATCATCCGCTGTTTCCTCATCGAGCGTGTTGCGCAGTGACGCAACGGCAAATTCCTTAAGACGACGATCCGCAAAGGTTACTTCAAGCTCTGCGCGCTCCTTTGCATCAAGCGTGAGCGCAAGGCGTGCAGGTTCAGCGACCTCAAGCTTTATGGCGTACAGCGCATCTCCTGGAACAGCGCGATCACTTGCAACAACAACACCGCCGCTGCCAAGGACAGCCAACGCAAGCATGGCAAACGCCATTTGCGGACGGCCAAATAGTATAGAAATGAATGGTGATGGAATGGGCTGCGCAGCAGGACGTTTGCGCATGACCTCTTCTAGCTGGGCACGGTGAAAATCCTTCTCCGCCTCACTGAGGACGAGATTGTCTTGTAGGGAATGCAGCTTGTTTTCTAGTGAATCTTTCATGGTAGTTGGAGTTCTTCGCGCATGCGCTTAAGAGCTCTGTGTATGCGTACCGAAACCGTATTAGGGGCTTCTTGTAGTATGCCTGCGATTTCCTTTACGGGAAGCCCCTCGACATAGCGCATCGTAAGCACATCCCTATCAACCGGTTCGAGCTCGCCGAGCTTTGCCAAGAGAAGTGCGTACTCGCTCTCCTGCTCAGGCGTCGGCTGCTTCGTATCTGCAGGATCGTACCCCATCATCTCTGCCATCTGATCAAGCGATACCGGACGTGAGCGCACTACTTCATTGACTGAAAGGTTGTGCGCTATGCGGTAGAGAAAGGGGCGGATGGATTCTACCTCCTTCCCGGACGCAAGGTACTCCCATGCTTTGGTAAATGTCTCCTGCATGAGCTCCTTTGCGCGTTCACGGTCGTAGACCTTGAAGTAGCAGTACCGGAAGAGCGCGTCGGCATATGCGTCATACGCAGTGATGAATTCCTGTTCTTTGCTCTTCCGCATCATATAAGACAGCTGGGACTCAAATATGTGACAAGACCGCCGCTCGCAGAGCGCCAGTAACATTTTTCCTGCTGGTCTGTCCTATACATACACCTCATTCGGTAGGCATGCCGAGATGGTGCCTTTAGTCCAATAACTCCATGCCATTACCTTAGTTAAGCAAATATGACATCAATTATCCATTCTCTAGCAAAGCGCTCGGCTGTTGCCATGCTTGCACTTGCACTGGTTTTCAGTGCAGTTCCCGCACAGGCACAGGCGCAGACCGCAACGCTTGAGCAGCTTCAGGCGCAGGTTGCTGCCCTTCTTGCGCAGCTTGCTGCGCTCCAGGGTGGCTCACAGACCACGACTGCAGCGTTCACGACCGATATGACTATCGGTGCATCCGGTGCGGAGGTTACTCGCCTCCAGAACTGGCTTATTAGCAAGGGCTACGCGATTCCAGCTGGCGCAACCGGCTATTTCGGCGCACAGACCCAGGCAGCGGTAAGCGCGTATCAGCGCGCTAACGGCATTGTGCCAGCAGCCGGCTACTTTGGTCCGATGACTCGTGCCAAGGTGAACGCAACCCTTACAACAAATCCAACCACCCCTACGACGCCAACGACTCCAGATACTGACGGCGAACTTAGAGGCGGCGCTGGTTCAATAGACAGCTTCAAGCTCATCTCAGGCCTCAACAACGAGGAGGTTGGTGAGGATGAGGAGGATGTTGAAGTAGCAGGTCTTGAAGTTGAGGTTGACGATGGTTCTGATATCCGTCTCACCTCAGTTCGCCTTACCTTCGATGAGGGCACTGCGAATCGCGACTTCCGCCGTTATGCAAGCGAGGTATCTATCCTCCTTGATGGCGAGGAGGTAGCACGCGTTGACGCTGATGAGTTCACCAAGCGCAACAACTGGACCCGTTCGATCTCACTTGATCGCGACGCGGTAATCCGCCGTGGCGATACAGGTGAACTCGTAGTTGCAGTTTCAGGCATTTCAGATCTTGATTCTGCAGACGAGGGTGAGACTTGGACTGTTGACTTCGCAAGCATCCGCTTCATGGATGCTGACGGTGCAACGATCACCGAGAATCCAAACACCGACGCGCGCACATTCTCATTCGAGGCGTTCGCAACGGCACATAATGTTGGCCTTACCATCGCAAAGGGTGATGAGGACATCAACGAGTCTCGTGTGATTGAAGTGCATGCAACGCGTGACACTGATGACGTCGAGATCCTTTCCTTCACCATGGAGGCTGAGGGTAAGTCTGACATCGAGCTTAAGTCGCTCCCTATTGAGTTCACCGTTACCGGTGCCGACCACCTTGATGATATGGTCTCAACCGTATACCTCTACATCGATGGTGATAAGGTAGCAACTGAGAACGTATCAGCTGATGAGGAGACGGTCGTCTTTGACGATATCGACTTCACGCTTGAGGCTGGCGATGAATATGAGTTCGTCGTGTCAGTCGACTTCAACGCACTTTCAGGTGCGCTTGATGAGGGCGACACCATCAGCGCAACCATCGGCGAGACCGAGACTGATTCAGCAGACTTCGATGCTGAGGACGAGTCTGGCGAGGAACTTGGTGATGCCGACATCACCGGTTCTGCAACCGCAGGTCCGCACGCAGTCTACGAGAACGGCATCACGGCTAAGTTCGTATCAGCATCACAGGAGAAGACTTTCTCTGCTGATGATGTTGGCGAATCCGACCAGGGTACGTTCAGGATTACCTTCGATGTGACTTCATTCGGTAGCGACATTCGCCTCGATAAGTCATGTCGCGAGGATGACACTAACGTAGCGGGCCAGGGTGTTGAGTACGCAATGTCTACGGACAACGTAACAACCCTCTGTTCCCTCTCATCAAGCTCAAGCGACAGCGAAGACACCGCTGACACATTCGAGGTAGATGAGGACAAGACCCGTCGCTTCACCCTTACGGTTGTTGCGACGGCGACGGCAAACGACTTCGCGTCTATGTCTCTCAAGTCAATCAACTGGGGTACTCAGACTGATGACACGAATGCCAACTACTACACCTTCAATCTAAGCGACTTCCGCACCGGAGTACTCTTTCTCACGGATCGGTAATTCCGCACCAGACTGAACTGATTTCGCAAAAGCCGCCCATCCCGGGTGGCTTTTGCGTTTAGCGCATCTTGTGCGTGCTACCATTTTTCCAATGACACGGTCAAAGAGAACGTTGCGCGCTGCATTTGAGGACCCGCGCTCAAAGCTTTATATCGTCACCAACGACGTGCTTGCTGTCGCGACCATAGTCTCAGTGCTCGCACTGGTGCTTGAGACGGTAGAGGCACTTGCTCCCTACCAGGCCGTGTTCGATACGGTTGAATACGCAACGGTGGCGTTGTTCACCGTTGAATACATAGGACGGCTTGTAAGCGCTAAATCAAAGCTTCGCTACGTGTTCAGCTTCTACGGCATGATCGATCTCTTGGCGATCGTGCCAAGCTACCTTGCGCTTGCAAACCTTACGTTCCTCAAGACCGGCCGCGCTTTCCGTATCATTCGATTCTTGCGACTCCTGCGGCTTGCCAAGCTTGCGCGCGCGAGGAAGCCGCAGTCCGTGTATGCGCTCAATATTCAGATCTATCTGACCGCGCTTGTCACGGCGCTTCTTATACTTGGCACGCTTCTGTTCGTCTTTGAGGGTGGTAGCGAGTACGCGCGCGATATCCCCTCCGCTATGTTCTGGACGCTTTCCGTTATCCTGGGTGGCATTGAGTTTCAGCAACCGCACACTGCGGCAGGTACCGCCATCTTAGTTGTGACCCGCTTCACGAGCTTGATATTGCTCGGCCTTCTCATAAGCATCGGTGCGGTTATCACAAGAAAGCTTCTAACGGGTTCGGAGAAAGATGACGTGTAGCACGCATCATTTACAATAGACCTACGGACTGAGATCGCTCTCCCAGATTAGTGGGCGTGATCGTGCCCATCAACCTCGACACCATTGAACACCTGTTTGTTCTCCTCACCCGTAACTATAAGTTTCCCCCACGCGCCCTTATCGACTCGTGCAAGCGCATGATCCACGAGAACAAAGTTCCCTGGTACCTCAAGCGCAAATTCTGTCACAGTCGCGCCTCCTGCCGGTACGGTGGTCGTCTGGACATCTGTGTGTGGCGCAGCCGTAAGCGACGCCTCAGGATAGACACGGTCGAATATCTCGCCTATCAGATGGAAGGAGGAAATTAGATTCACACCGCCATTTCCGAAGTAGATGCGAACCGTCTCTCCGGTATTTGCTTGCATCTTCTCACCAACACCATTTATCTTTCCGTTAAACGTTACATAGGTGGGGTTTCCTGCAAGCATCGCCTGAGCATCGAAGAGCTGCAATCCCTTCCTTCCCATGCCGCCCTGGGCGTAGTATTCGCCTTGCATGACGTAGAACTCCCGGTCGACGGCGCTCATGCCCTCCTCAGGCTCGACCAAGATAAGCCCGTACATGCCATGCGTCATGTGATTGGCAACATTCGGCGTTGCGCAGTGATAGACGAAGAGTCCTGGATTGAGCGCTTTGAACGTGAAGGTTGCGCTTTCTCCTGGTGCAACCATCGTAGCGTTCGCGCCGCCTCCAGGACCAGTGACCGCATGTAGGTCTATGTTGTGATGATGAATGCTTGTCGGATCGTTATGGAGCGTCAGCGTTACCGTGTCTCCTTCCCTAACGCGGAACATTGGACCGGGCACTGTCCCGTTATACGTCCAGTAGTTAACGAAGACGCCAGGCGCCATCTCTGCAATAACTTCCTTTGCGGTCAGCTCAAGATTCACCTGTGCTGGCTCAGTGCGTGTAATAGGTGGCGGCACATCGGATGGATCACGTGCGATATTAGCTACGCGTTCAAGCTCGCCAAACCCATTCACGAATGCAAGGAAGTTGGTAAGTGGCAGCACCGGACCCTGCCCCATGCCGTAGGTACGCATTGAGAGCGGGTACGCGACACCCTCAGGCAATCCGTTTGGTATGTAGAAGAAGAGCGAAACGCCGATAAAGACAAGGACGAGTGCAATTCTCATCCACAGCGACTTCAGATTTCGAAGTGCGAGATAAATGAAGAACGCTGCAAACAAGAACGCTATCGCGAGACCTGCGCCCTGCACGAAGTATGACCAGGTGTAAGTAAATAGCTGCATAGATATGTAGGAATGATGTCGATAAGCAAGTATGCTAATCGCACTACAGACCGATGCTCCTTAAGGAGATGCGGCGGGTTGGAAGAGCGAAATCTTGCCAGCTGTGCGACCCGCAGCCTGAATTAGGCTACCTATACAGTAGCATTTCCGCTTTCGTGAAGTGGTGTAATACACAGGAGACCGAGGGGCAGTATGGGCATACACCTATATTTAAACAGACCTTCACAAAGTATCGGTGTAAAATTGGAGAGAAAGCAGTATCGAACCATGAGCAAATTATTTCCACGAGCAATCCTTACCTGGGTTCTTTTCATTCCCATCGCCATTACAAACGGCATAGTTCGTGAGAGCCTCTATGCTCCATACGTTGGCGATCTCGCTGCACATCAAATAAGCACTGCCGTCGCCATCATTGCGTATATCGCGCTCGCGTACGTAATGCTGAGGAAGAGGATCATCGCCGCTTCCCCGCGAGACCTGTGGCTCATCGGACTGCTCTGGGTAATCATGACCATCGCATTTGAATTCGGCTTCGGCCACTATGTCGACGGCACACCTTGGAGCGAGCTTCTCGCTGACTACAATCTGTTTGCAGGGCATGTGTGGGGATTATTCCTTCTTGGAATCTTCGTTACCCCGCACCTGGTGCGAATGGCTGGCGTAAAAAGGAGTCGCATTAATGCAGAAGACCGCCCGTAGGCGGTCTTCATGCTTTGCGCGGGCTCGTGGATAGAACTGGAACTACTGTATGCCGTACTAGCGCGGACTCGTCGGTTCTGGTTCAACTACCTTCTGTCGCTTCGACCGAATGAATCCTAGTGCGAGCAAGAGCACAGTAAGGTCAAAGAAGAAGAGGTACACGGGATACGCTGACTCACTAAATGAGAAGTCCTGCACCGCAAACAGACTAAGGAGACCCGACAGCGTTGCCGATGCCCAGACGATAGGCGTTTCTGTCGATGGGTCTTTGAACGTCTTGATGATAGTTGGCGCACCGAAACAGAAGTCTGCGAGTATTGCGCAGACGAGTGCGAGTACCGGCATATCAAGTGTCTGCCAGAGAA
>DATMJP010000010.1:0-9704 GCA_035553815.1 Minisyncoccota bacterium | reverse complement strand
AATGGCGCGCTCGCTTGATACTTGATCCACGCCAACCATAATCGCCCCCACGCCCACTTCCTTCATGCGTGCGAGCACTTCTTCTCTATCCGCATCATACGGCGGAAACTGTACGTGGGCGTGGGCATCAAAATATCGCATAGTCCGAAGATACCATGTTCTAGAGCGTTATACTCATGGGATGAGAAAAACTGCGCGGCTACTCTTCATTGCTGCCTGCACCTGCTTTGCCGCTTGCATTCTGATTTCAGCAGCCGCACTAATCCTCTTCCTAACCGGCACTGTCGTTGGTTATGACATCTTTAGTGTCGTAATCTTTGCTGTCCTTGCTGCGCAGCTTGGTGTAAGCACTGCCTTACTTGCGGCACTGCTGCACACTGCTCTATGGCTTCGCGATCGTCTGAGAAGAAAGAAATAAGACGCTCACTCTAAATTCAGACGTGGCGCTCTATAGTGCATACGCGCCTCCGAGAGAATACAGAGTATCTCGATGAAGGCGTCTGCAAGGTGGCGCACACGGTGTGGCCGCTTTGCGTTTAGGGAAGGCGCGGGAAGAGATTCTCCGGCTTCTTATTCTCGCGCACAGCGCTCAGAATCTTTTCTGAGGTCTCAGGCATGAAAGGTGCGAGATGTGCCGCGATCTTCGCGATGTGGCGCACAAGCTTCTCAATATCAGCACGTGCCGTATCTGCTTCCTCAGTCTTGATCTTCTTGTACGGCTCATGCTCAGTCATGTACTCGTCCCCCTTCCCTACGTGCTCGAAGACAAGGTCCATCGCGTCATTGAACGCAAAACGCTCGATATGCGCCGTGAACGCGGGTTCAATAGCATAGTCTTCTGCAGTGAGCACTACTGGCTCAATGTGCTCTTCTGCAAGCTTCATCACGCGCGCAACGAGGTTGCCAAGTCCGTTTACGAGGTTTGCAGTATAGAGTTCCTCAAAGCGCTCGCGGGTCAGGTCGCTGTCTTCAAATGGATGGATGTGGCGCAGGAGCACGTAGCGGACTGCATCCGTACCGTAGCGATCCACATACTCCAGAGGATCGATCGTATTGCCAAGCGACTTGGACATCTTCTGGCCTCCTGAAGTAATGAAGCCGTGTATGAATATTTGGCTTGTGGTTGGAAGTCCTACCGACATGAGCATGGCTTGCCACATCGCTGCCTGCTGGCGCACCTGATCCTTACCCGCAAACTGCACGCCTGGCCAGAACTTCTCATAGGTCTCTGTATCAGTCGGCCATCCAAGCGTTGAAATGTAGTTAACCAGCGCGTCGAACCATACATACATGACCTGCGACGCATCACCGGGTACTTCAATTCCCCACGGCATTTTCTCTGCAAGGCGCGATATGCTGAAGTCTTGCAGGCCTTCGCGCTCTATGAGCGAGATCATTTCATTGATGCGGTGCCGAGGCACAAGGAAATCTGCCTCACCTTTGTAGAGCGCGAGCAAGCGGTCTTGATAGTTAGAGAAGCGGAAGAAATAGTTTTCTTCGTCAATTGTCTCGAGCTCCATGGAAGGGTGCAGCGGACACTTCCCATCCACAAGTTCTGAGTCGGACTTTTCAAGTTCGCAGCCGACGCAGTACCGGACCTGGTACGACTTTTTATAGATATCCCCCGCTGCCTCGCATCGGCGCCAGAATTCCTGTGCCGCCGCTTTGTGCAGAGGATCGGTGGTGCGGATGAACCTGTCGTAGGAGAGGTTGTATGCGCCCTTGAGCTTTTCAAACTCCGCCGCAAAATGATCGACATACTCCTGGGGTGTTTGGCCGCTCTCCTGTGCCTTCTGATATATCTTCTGGCCATGCTCGTCGGTTCCCGTGTTGAAAAGCACTTCTTCACCAGCAAGGCGTAATGCACGCGCGTAGGCGTCAGCCTGTACGAACTCAAGCGCATGCCCTATATGAGGCGCTGCGTTTACGTATGGAAGTGTTGTCGTAATGTAGCGTGCCATTATGCTGCCCGTTCGCGCTTGCCGCGATCGACATCATCAAGAAACTCACGCAGCGCAGCCGCAAGCGGCACGGCGAGAAGCACGCCGAGGAATCCGGCAAGTGCACCGCCTGCGATAAGCGCAAGGATAACGAGGAGTGGAGGTATACCCACCACCTTATTCACCACCAGCGGGTAGATAAGATGCGCCTCAAACTGATTCACTATGAAATAGAGGCCGGCAACAATAAGCGCAAGCGGCACGCCACCAGCGCCAAACGCAACGATAACGCCAACCACGCCTGCGATAAGCGAACCGAAGAGCGGAATGAGATCAAATACGGCGGCAAGAAGCGCAAGCAGGAGCGCATACGGAACGCCAAGCAGGAGCAGGCCGAGATACACGATCACGCCCACGATAAGCGAGAGTATGAGCTGTCCCTGCATCCAGAGACCGATCTTACGCTTTGCGCGGCCCCAGAGGCCAACCACGTACTTCTCGTGCTTTTGCGGCGTAACGAGGCGTAGGAACTGCTCAACGCCAGTCTCCTGTATCGCAAAGTAGAACGAGAGCACAATCACAAGCACGAGCGCGAACACGCCACCGAAGAAGGACGAGACCAGCCGTATCGCACCCTCTGAGGTGTCAGTGAATACGCTGCGGAACGTAAAGAGGGTCTCGACCAGTGAACCCAGTCCTCCTGCTTGTGTCGCGTCTGCTGAGAAGAACGGCGTCTGCGCTACGCTAGAGAGTTCAGGCGGCAGGTTAACCGTATCAAGATACTGCGGCACAGAGGTCAGGAAGTTCTGCGCATCGTTCAGGATGGGCGGAAGCATGAAATACACGATGCTGAACAGAGAGCCGAACACCGCAAGGTACATCACGAGCACCGCAAACACGCGCGGAAGCTTATGACGGAGGAAGAACTCAACACCCGGTTCAAGCGCCGAAGCGATAATAACTGCGGTAATAACAAGGAGGGCAAGATCCTTTAGGATCCAAATCGCATAGGCGGCAGCCGCCACCACCAGAAGGCGTATAAACGTGCCCGTCGTGATCGATATCTGCCGCGGCGTATCCATAGGGGCATACTAGCACAAAACACAAGCGCGGCAGCCACCAGGGGCCGCCGCGCGCTCATCTGCGAACCTCGCACCGGGTGCGGTGCTCGCGGTTGTAGATGTTGAAAGTTCCCCTCACGGGAACATAGCTGCACAGGAGGAACACGGTTTTGCCGGGCTGGAGCCGTTGCGCTACGAACGCATCGGCATTCTCCCTGCTGACGACTTCCCCGTTCGGAAACACTACGAACGGAATGTCGCCCTCTTCTCCGTACAGCTCAAACACAAGGAACTCGGTTTCCGGATCAAACGAAGGCGGTGTCGACACCGGATCGCGTACGAGCGGATCCGATCTCGAGATCACCGGCACGATTTGATACGGGACTTCTTGCGAGCTGCCAGGAATACTGACAGCAAGGACCGAGAGTGCAGTCAGCACTGTCAGACACAGGCGCATCAGCGTCTCCTCTCATCTGGGAACATTCCCTAGACCACGAGCATGCGCCTTGCTGGCGTACGCGTCAAGTATTAAATAAGCGCAGCCGAAAGACGCTCCTTAACCGCTGCAATTGAGAGGCGCTCCTGCTCGCCAGTGTCGCGATGGCGCAGCGTAACCGTATCTTTGAGTTCTGGCGTCTCGCCGAGCGTATCGAAATCAACCGTGATGCACCACGGCGTTCCGATCTCATCCTGCCTGCGATAGCGCTTGCCGATATTCCCGTTATCATCCCAGGCAATAGCAGGATGCACCTTCTGCAGCTCTGCACGCACCTCCTTTGCCTTCTCAACGAGCTCTGGCTTGTTCTTTAGGAGCGGTGAGACCATTGCCTTAACAGGAGCAATCTTTGGATTAAAGCGAAGCACCGTACGAGTTTCGCCACCAAGCTCATCCTCGTCATAGGCTGAAGCAAGGACCGCAAGAATGTGGCGACCAAGACCAAACGTCGGCTCAAGTACATGCGGAATGGAGCGCTCGTTGGTTTCTGGATCAAGGTAGGCAAGCTCCTCCCCTGTCGCCTCCTTATGATTCTTCAAATCAAAATCAGTGCGGTACGCGAGGCCTCCAATTTCTTTATAGCCGCCTGGATACTTGAAATAAAAATCGGTCGTGCGCTTTGAGTAGTGCGCGCGTTCCTCTTCAGGCACCTCAACCTCCTGTATATCTTCAGGAGCAAATCCGATTGACTCAAACCATGCGAGCATCTCTTTGCGCCAGTACTCGAACATCTGCTCCCAGTCTTCCTCCTTAAGGAAGTACTCGAACTCCATAATCTCAAGCTCGCGTACGCGGAAAAGGAATTCACGTGGCGCGATCTCATTGCGGAAAGACTTACCGATCTGAGCAATACCAAACGGCAGCTTTGGATGGTACGAATCCTGAATGTTCTTAAAGTTAACGAACATGCCCTGCGCCGTCTCGGGGCGCAGATAGACCGGCATCTCGCCGCCTTCGATAGAGCCGACCGAGGTCTTGAACATCATATTGAACTGCTGCGGCTCTGAGAGCGGATTTCCTTCAGGACTTTGTATGCCCTTTTCCTTAATTGCTGCACCCATCGCTTCAAGCGTCATGCCCGCGGGGTCAACGCCCGCGTCTTCAAGCAAGTGGTCAGCGCGGTAGCGCTTATTGGTTTTTATATCGACAACGAGCGGATCGTTGAATCCACCGACATGACCGCTCGTCTCCCAGACGCGGGGATTCATGAGAATCGCTGAATCAATGCCGAACATATCGTCGCGCGTTTCAACAAACCGGCGCCACCAGAGGTTCTCGATATTCTTCTTGAGCGCAACACCGAGCGGACCGTAATCAAACGTACCTGCTAGACCACCATAGATCTCGGAACCCGGGAATACGAAGCCGCGGCGCTTTGCGAGAGAGACGAGAGTTTCGAGTGATACGCTTTTCATAGAGATTATTTAACAACGTTGCCGTACGCAGGATTGTACCCCGGGTCTGTTGGCGTCTTGGTGGTAAGGTCAGGCGCGCTGCCGGTGACCTGCTTCTGAAGGAAGCGATCGGTACCGGTGATAGTCTGCGGAAATACCAGTATGGGACTTGTACCGCGCTGGGAAGCGCTTGGCAAGAGAGAGACTTGGAATGCGCCCTGCTTGCCGGTCGTACCGGCAGGCATATCCCCTACTGCCCATGACACTTCGCGTGTGGCGGCATTGTAGGTGATCGAGCCATCATCCGGATGCACCTTTCCCGTGAACGTTACATAAGACGGGAGCGTGGTGGTGACGCGTGCGCCACCAACCGAGTTCACCGTATTTGAAGCAGCCATAAGAATGGTGTAGGTCGTGGTCTGGTCTTCAACGGGCGGCCATGGTCCGGTATTGGTGAACGGACCGATGGTGCGCACAACCCGCGACGTAAGGCTTAGGTCAGTAGACACGAGTATCTTACGTGTGAGCGTTGAGGTGACTGTTTCCTGCGCCCCAGTCTCGCCGACGCGCTTGCCTGACACCGACACATCAAGCGTAACTGTTGGCTGGCGCAGCGAGCTGTCTTCGATAAGCGGTATGGAGAACGATGCGCTGCCGTTGTCTCCCGGCTCAAGACGCCTGAGCGAAGGAATGCGGTCGCCCGCAAATACGATGGTCGTATCGCTCGAACGATAGAAGCCGTTTGAAGTCGATACGCCGCGCGGATCAAATGCGTTGCCTGATACCTTAACCCGTATCTCGCCATCGAGTATCGCTGTCGGAAGCGTATTTACCCAGGAAATAGACCCAGAGACGCTTGAGCCCGCACGCACTACTACCTCTTCGCTCTCTGAACGATTGAGCGCGAGCGCGACAGCAAGGAACGGCCTGGTTATGAGAACGGTCGACTCCTGCGTTGTGTACATGACCGCAAGCGATTGGCTTCCTCCTCCCCTTGGCGTACCGGCTGTGAACTTGAATACGCGCTCATCATTCTGCTGGCCAGTAAGTACGCCGGTCACTTTGATGGTTCGCGACTCCCCCGGCGCAAGCGCTCCAAGCATAAAGAGATTCCCTGCAGACGGTGCTGGTTCTGTGCTCTGTACCGTAAAGCCCGGAGGATACGTTGCAAGCACCGCGAGATTCTCTACCGGATCAATACCGTTTGAACGAAGCGTGGCCGTGACCGTAATCGGCTGGCCTGACGCGCTCTCAGCAAGCGAAGCAACCGCAAGACTAACCGGAGACGAAGTGATGGTAAACGAATACTGCTCTTTCTTTACGAAAACGGCATTCGACCCGTCGATACGATATTCAAAAGTAACCGGTATCGTTACAACCTGATTCGCGCTTCCTGAAATAACCGCGGCGACCGTGCGATTCACCCGCTCTCCCGGCATCACCTCCCCCACTGTGTCTGAGTAGCGCACCATGGGTTCAGATTGCGTCTCTGGCACATAGGTGCCGTCAGGAAAATCAAGCGTAAGCAATGTGCTTGCAATAGGAGCTGGGTTTCGATTCTCTACCGAAACAATGAGCGAGACTTTGTCTCCGCTTGCGATGGAAGTCGGTCCTTTGATAGTGACGTCAACGCGGTCCGTTGAAACTGAACGGGTACCGAAGAAAAGGAACAGCACGGCAAGAACAGAAGCGATTACGAAAAATCCCGCCGCGCCGATAAGGAAGTACGCTGAAAACGAAATGCGGGGCTTTGGTGGCTCTGGGTCAGGCGCCCAGCCGCCTGGCGTGCTCATAGAGGCCGGCGCGCTATAGGACGGTACCGGGGTGGGCGTTTTGCCGCCAGGCATATAGAGGCGCTTGCGCAACCGTTCTAGTGGACTATCTGATTCCGCCATACTCAAAATGAGTATAGCGCACCTCCTAGAGTCCTGAAGCCTGGATGCCGCGGTTTATCCGCGCAATAAGGTCTTTGCGGTGCTTTTGCGCATACTCACGGGCGAGGGCCCCGTATCTGCCGCCTTCCTTCGGCACTTCCCCGCCAGCATCAAGTCCAAGGAGTGAAAGGAGCGAGAGCGCGGCAAGCACTTCCGCATCCTCTTCCTCTTGTGAGGAAAGCGAAGGAAGCACGCGCAGAAGTTCCTCAAAGAGCTCGTAGAGCTCCGGTTCGTTACTATCGTTTGAGGCGAGACGCAGCATGAGTCCTGCAACCCTTCCTGCACACGCACGCATAGAGAATGTGAGCGGCGCGAAATAGTCGTACGCAAGAATAGCGCCAGAAACGCGCCACCCTTCCTTACCGCGCACAAGCACGACATCAGACCCGGCAAATGTCTGCAACGCTGCAGCAAGCTTTGCTGCGGGCTTGCGCACACCCTGCGCGCGAGCCCGCACAAGTCCAAGCTCCTTAGTCACTAAGGTTATGAGCAGATTCGCTTCGCTCTGCGGCGTGCGGGAGAGTACGATCGCTTCCGTTGCGTACTTATGCCGCATCGCTCATGCGCGTTACTGAGAATGCGACCGCGCCTCCTGAGAGTTCTGCGCTATAGGGATGCGCACCATCTGCAAACGTAACACGCTGCGTATTTGGAATAAGCGCGCCCTCAAGAGTAGTTTCACCGCTTTTCTCTACAACGAGCGACACGGTGTCGCGCGGTGAGAGATCGAGCGCTTTGCGTGCATCTTGTACTGCGCGCACGAACTCACGTATGTCGCCTTCGCGGATAAGCTCTGGCGTAAGCTCCGTATCAAGACGCACCTCTCCTTCAGGGAGGGATGCATCGACGCGAATCTCCTTCACGTTGAGCTCCTCTTTGATGAGCGCGAGCAGCTCCTCTGACAGACCGCTCTCTCGGATGGTAAGTGCCTGGAGTGGCTGGCGCACTTTTACGTTTGCCTTCTGACGCTCCATAAGCGCCGTTGAAGAGATCGAGCGCACCTGCTTCATGCCCTCCATGAGCCCCTGATCTTTGTCGCCAAAGAAATTGCCTAGGAACGATCGGTCTGCTGTTGGCCAGGCAGCAAGGTGCACGCTCTCCGGATCCTTCTCCCCTTTCACATTTCTATAGACCTCGTCTGCTACGAACGGCATTACTGGAGCTATCACCTTAGAGAACTCGTAGAGCACATGGCGCATGGTGCGCAGCGCAGCCTGCTTGTCTGCCTCGTCTGTACTTTTGACGCGATCGCGCGAGCGGCGTACGTACCAGGTTGAGAGGTCCTCAATAAATTCGCGCATAGGGCGCACTGCACGCGTGATGTCGTAGCGATCAAGCGACTCAGTAGTCGATGCAATGAGATCATTCAAGCGCGCGATAATCCAGCGGTCGAGTACGTGCGTGCTCTTTCCTGTCTGCTTTGGATCAAGATCATCCTTATAGAGCGCATAGAAAGCGTAGATATTGCGGATCATATTCACCACGCGATTCTGCGCCTCTTTCACATCCTCATCGCGGAACGTAAGATCTTCTGCCTGCATGACCACGCTTGCCATGAGGTAGTAGCGGAATGCGTCAGCGCTGTACTGGTCAAAGAGAACGTACGGATCGGTATAGTTCTTTTTGCTCTTCGAGATCTTCTCGCCGTTGCCGGCAAGAATCGTCCCCGTAGTGACCACGTTTCTAAACGGAGCGCGATCAAAGAGCGACACAGAGATTGCATGCATGTAGTAGAACCAGGCGCGCGTCTGGCCAATATACTCAGAAACGAAATCTCCGGGCGAACGCTTCTCAAACTCCTCCTTCCCTTCCATTGGATAGTGGTACTCGGCAAACGGCATCGAACCAGACTCAACCCAGCAATCAACGACTTCAGGAATGCGGGTAAGCGCGCGACCGTCGGCTGATTGAAGCTCAACCTGATCAATGTAGGGGAGGTGGTAATCGAGTTCGAATTCCCTCGTATGCGGGAGCGGCGTGAAATCAAGTTCAATCACCTCGCCCGGCTGATGGCTCATTGACTTGATGTACTGCTCTGCGTCGTGCGCGGATAGCCCTTGAGTCACCACTGAAAGCGATTCGAGACCGATGCCGTGCGTCACGATAATGATCGTCTCGCGCTGATGAGTCTTTTCTATCTCGTATAGGAACTCTCCGAACCTGCGGCGCGCATCAGCATGGCTCTCACCGCCCTCAACCACTTCCTCAAAGGAATGCTCATTGCGCCATGCAAGAAATTCGGCTAGCTTCTTGCCTTCGAAGGTGCCGAGTTTGAATTCGCATAGGCGTTCGTCGATGACAACATCTGCTTCTGCAATGCCAAGCTCACGCGCAAGCACCTGCGCGCTCTCCTTTGCGCGAAGCACTGGAGACGCGAAGATGCGGATGCGCTCCATGTCCTTAAACTGTGCAGCATTCTTTCGAATATCTTCCTTACCCTTTTCTGTGAGCGGGTTCTCATCAGGCGCGCAGCTTATGATCTCCTTGAGCGTGCTTTCTGCCTCGCCATGGCGCATTGCAAAATAGCGGTTGCCTGACTTCTTTGTGTGCGCCTTGAGTTCTTCAAGCGAACCGATGACTGTGACGTTCCCGTCGCTGTCCTTCCATATAGGAAGCGGGCTCGCCCAGAAGCGATTGCGGGAGATTGTCCAATCTGGAGCGTTCTCAACGATATGGGTGAAGCGGCCATGCTTCAGGTGCTCTGGCGCCCAGGTAATGTGCTTGTTCTCTTCAAGGAGGCGCTCCTTGATCGCCTGAATGTTAATGAACCAGCTGGAGACTGCGTTGTAGATGAGCGGCGTGCCGCAGCGGTAGCAGTGCGGATAGGAGTGCGTATTCAGAGCCTTTGCGTAGAGAAGGCCGCGCGCTTCCAGATCCGC
>DATMJP010000009.1:0-8097 GCA_035553815.1 Minisyncoccota bacterium | reverse complement strand
AGCGATGACTTGCCTGAGCCTGAAAGGCCTGTGATAACTGTCATAACGCCACGCGGCATTTCAGGCTCAGGCAAGTCATCGCTTGCATTCGACACCATCTTTGCCGAGGGCCAGCGCCGCTATGTTGAGTCGCTCTCTGCCTACGCACGCCAATTCCTTAACCAAATGCAGAAGCCGGACGTTGATGAAATCACCGGCCTTTCTCCGGCGATCTCTATTGACCAGAAGTCCCGTTCAAACAACCCGCGCTCAACGGTAGCGACGGTAACTGAGATTTATGACTACTTGCGCGTGCTGTACGCACGTGCGGGACAGCCATACTGCGTTAACCACGACGTGCCGATTGAGAAACTCTCTAAAGAGGAGATGATCCGTCTCATAATGGAGCGAATCGCAGCGCGTTCAAATGGCAAAGAAGGGGAAGTTATGGGCGTTGCCGTTGATCGCACCGCAGTGACCGTGTATGCGCCCGTGGTTGTCGGCCGCAAGGGAGAGTACTACCAGCTTCTCTACGATCTCCTTGGCAAGGGGTACGAGAAAGTTATGGTCGACGGCAAACCGCATATGCTGCGCGAGAAGATTGTCCTTGATCGCAACAAGCGTCATGACATCGATGCGGTAGTCGACAGCATCTTCGTTTCGGAGTTTGGAAGGAATCTTACTGCAGCTCGTGAGCGCTTATCTGAAGCGCTTGAGCTTGCACTTAAAGAAGCTGACGGGCTCGTTAAAATAGGGCATGCGGACGCCACTATCGAAACCATGTCGGCTAAGTTCATTTGTCCGGACGACGGCATGTCGTTCCCTGAAGTTGAGCCGCGCCTGTTTTCCTTCAATAGTCCGTATGGCGCCTGTCCTAACTGTAACGGTCTTGGCACCAAATCGCTTTTCTCTGATGAGCCGTGTCCGGTGTGTGAAGGAAAGCGCCTTCGTCCTGAAGCCCTCCGCGTATACCTCAAGGGAAAGGCAAAGGGTCTTGGCATAAACGTTGTTGATTTCACCAACTTCTCTATTCGCGAGGCAAAGGATTTCCTTGACGGGATCGAGCTCTCTGAACTGCGTATGGAGATTGCGGAACCTATCATCCGTGAGATCAGCAGCCGACTTGAGTTCATGCTCAATGTGGGCCTTGATTACCTCACCTTAAACCGCTCGGCCGCAACGCTTTCCGGCGGCGAGGCGCAGCGTATTCGCTTGGCTTCGCAGCTTGGTACTGGGCTTGTTGGAGCCCTCTATGTGCTTGATGAGCCGACTATCGGCTTGCATCAGCGCGATAACGATCGTCTTATCAAGACGCTGCTTTCGCTGAAGGAGCTTGGCAATACCATTCTTGTGGTTGAACACGATGAAGACACTATCTATGCAGCTGACTACATCGTTGATATTGGTCCCGGTGCGGGCGTGCATGGCGGCTCGGTCGTTGCTGCTGGCTGGCTCGACGAGCTTCTCACTGCGCCAACGAATGAAAGTGGTTCGGTTACGCTCTCGTACCTGCGCGAAGAGACTCGGATTGAAGTTCCTGAAGAGCGTCGCACAAGTGAGAAGGGTGCGATCAAGGTCCGCGGCGCGACATTGCACAACATCAAGAACCAGAATATTGACGTGCCGCTAGGGAAGCTTGTGTGCATCACGGGCGTCTCGGGCTCAGGCAAGTCAACATTCCTCTACGATATCCTGCACCGCAATATTGCGGCCCGTTTGGCTAGGCGAGAAGCGAAAGTCGAGCACGCAGCGACAATCACGGGCACGGAATACATCGGCCGCGCAGTCTTGATTGATCAATCGCCTATTGGCCGCACACCGCGTTCAAACCCGGCAACCTACACGGGCGCGTTTACCCATATCCGCGATCTCTTCGCTTCTACCGCTGAAGCGCGTGCGCGCGGCTGGAAACCGGGACGATTCTCCTTCAATGTGCCGGGCGGGCGCTGCGAAGCGTGCCAGGGCAACGGCATGATCGCGGTTGAGATGCACTTCCTTCCAACCGTCTATGTGACATGTGATGTCTGTAACGGCACGCGCTTCATGCGCGAGACGCTTGAGATCACCTATAGGGGTAAGAACATATTTGAAATACTCCAGATGACCATTGAGGAAGCAGAAGAGTTCTTTAAGGATATACCTGCTATCTCAGATCGGCTGCGCTCGCTTAACTCTACCGGGCTTGAATACCTTACGCTCGGACAATCTGCAACGACGCTCTCTGGCGGCGAGGCACAGCGCGTAAAGATCGCATCTGAGCTCTATCGACCGATCACCATGAAGACCATCTATCTTCTTGATGAGCCGACGGTAGGTCTTCACTACGAAGATGTGCGCAAGCTCATTGATATCCTTCAGGAGCTCGTGCGCCGCGGCAACACCGTGGTAGTAATTGAGCACAACCTCGATGTGATTAAGTCAGCGGACTATCTGATCGATTTCGGTCCGGAAGGCGGTAGCGGAGGCGGAAAAATTATTGCGAAGGGCACTCCTGAGGAGGTCGCTGAGGTAGAGGGTTCGCACACAGGCGAGTATCTTCAGAAGATTCTGAAGAAGGGAAAGAAGAAGAAATAGCTCCTATACTCATACCATGGAGCGCAGTGACCTCACCAAGCTTGAACTCCCAGACTGCCCCGGCGTGTACTTGTTTACCGAAGGCAAGGGGAGAAGTAAGAAAATTCTCTACGTAGGGAAAGCAACATCCCTGCGTGATCGCGTGCGCTCCTATTTTGATGACGACCTTATCGCAACGCGCGGCCCACGGATCGTAGACATGGTGACTCGAGCGGATGGTCTTATGCACGAGACCACTCCTACCGTGCTTGAGGCGCTGGTACGCGAAGCGGCGCTCATACGAGAGCATGTTCCTCCCGCAAATGCGATGGGCAAGGACGACAAGTCTTTTCTCTATGCAGTCATAACGGACGAGACTATACCGCGCGTGCTTCCTATACGCGGTACCGAGATAGATTTTGATACCAAGAAGACCAATGGAATTCCGCTTCGAGCTATACACGGCCCGTTTCCGTCTGGGTATCAGCTCCGCGAAGCGCTCCGTCTCATACGGCGCATATTCCCGTTTTATGACACGCCCAGGCCCGTGGGCGAAGGGAATAAGCATCTGCAAGCCAAAGTAGAGTTCAATCGACAAATTGGGCAGTATCCACGCGATATGGAGCGCAGCGATTACCTGCGCTCAATCAGGAATGTCTCGCTCTTTCTTTCTGGCAGAGTAAAGGCGCTCCGAACAACGCTTCAAAAGGAAATGATGCAAGCTGCAAAGCAGGAGCGGTTTGAAGATGCGGCACGGATACGCAAGCAGCTCTTCTCGCTTGATCATGTGCAGGATGTCTCGCTTATTCGCGAAGA
This sequence comes from Minisyncoccota bacterium, assembly GCA_035553815.1. Taxonomy (GTDB): domain Bacteria; phylum Patescibacteriota; class Minisyncoccia; order Phycocordibacterales; family Phycocordibacteraceae; genus C7867-001. The sequence continues at coordinate 4,749 of DATMJP010000009.1, read as the reverse complement.
CCGCTCAAAGGAGACCTATGGGCCACGCATAGAGGCGTATGATACGGCACATATATCAGGTACGAACGCGATCGGCGTGATGACCGTTGTGGAGAGCGGATTGCCGGTTAGGTCTGACTACCGTCTGTTCAAAATACGTGGTATGGGCGGCAAGTCTCTGAATAATGATATTGCCTCGCTCAAGGAAATACTCTCGCGAAGGCTCGGACATACTGAATGGCCGCTCCCTAAGGCATTTGTCGTAGACGGCGGCAAGACGCACAAGAAGGCTGCGGAAGATGTGTTGAAGGAAGTTGGGATCGGTATTCCTGTAGTTGCGGTCGTGAAAGATGAGCGTCATAGGCCGCGCGAGGTCATCGGCGCACTGCGTGCTGGCATCACAGATGCGGATGCAGTGCTTGCAAACAGCGAAGCGCACAGGTTTGCGGTCACCAACCACCGGAAAGCAAGGCAGCGGGATATGCGCAAAGGCGCGTGACAATTTATACGGCTGTGCTAAGGTCGTTAGATGGCCGGGGAAGTGCGTCTGGTGACGCATTGGCCATGGGAGGGTGAGAAGTAATGATCCGCATGCGACGAGGTCGTTGCTCCGGCTTCTAGGAAGAGCTAGCCTAGGGGTACGGAGTAACTCAACGCGCGGCGCAGGATCTGACTGAAACTTCTGATCCTCTGCCGTTTCCATCTAGTTCCAAAGCTACGCCTTCGGGCACACAACGCCATATCGAGGTTCACCTCCGGCACCAGGGCCATGCGCCCATCTGACCGGTAACACACCTTGTAATGCTTGGCGCGGGCCGGGTTTCTCCTTTATGGGGACCCGGCCTTTGTCTTTTCCTTTGCTATACTCTATCTACTATGCGAGGTACTGTTGTCGGCGTTTTGCGAGGCGGCCCTTCAAAGGAGCACGAGGTCTCTCTTAAAACCGGACATGCGATTGTTACCAATCTCTCCAAGGACAAGTTCACCGTTCGCGATATTTATATTGATAAGCAAGGTGTTTGGCATGATCGCGGACTTCCTTCGGACCCTGCAAAAGTGCTCCGCACGGTAGATGTAGTGGTCATCGGCCTTCACGGCGAATACGGAGAAGACGGTGAAGTGCAGAAGATCCTGGAGCGCTTCGGCGTCCCGTATACCGGATCTGATTCGCTCGGCTCTTTTGTCGCAATGCATAAGGTGCTTGCCAAAGAGCGTGTTAAGGAAGCAGGCCTCCTCACGCCTCGCTATCATTTCATCGAGGAGAGCTCGGATCGCGAAGCTGTGCTCCATGAAATTGTCCGCACCTTCCATCAGCCGGTTGTGGTAAAGCCGGTACGCTGGGGCTCTTCGGTGGGCGTCTCCATTATCGGCGGGTACGCACCGCTTAAGAAGCAGGTAGACGAGCTCATGGATGCTGGCTGCGGTGGCGTGCTTATTGAAGAGCTTATACGTGGTACTGAGGCCACTGCAGGCGTCATTGAGGGTCTACGCGATGAGGCACTCTATGCGCTTCCGCCTATTGAGATTGTGCCGCCAGAATCTGACTTCTTTTCGTACGATGCAAAGTATTCAGGCGTCACCCAGGAGATCTGCCCAGGCCGCTTTCCAAAGAAGACTATGGACGAGCTTGCGCGCCAAGCGCGTGTTGCGCATGAGGCACTCGGTCTTCGGCATTACTCACGTTCGGATTTTATCGTGGCTCCTAAGGGTATCTATTACCTCGAAACTAATACGCTACCCGGGCTTACCTCTGAGTCGCTTCTACCGAAGTCTTTGAAGGCGGTGGGCGTTGAGTTCTCGGACTTCTTGTCTTACTTGGTAGACCTTGCACTTGCAACTAAAAAGCGAAGATGAATCTAGCTGACACATACAACCGCATTGCAGAGGATTGGCATAAGGACCATCTAGATGATTCCTGGTGGACAGATGAGACTGAGCATTTCATTTCGCTGCTTCCAGAGGCCGCAACAGTGTTAGATGTGGGCTGCGGAAGCGGTACGAAGAGTAAATATATGCGCGATCGTGGCCTGTCTGTTGTTGGCATAGATATATCCGACGGGCTCCTCGCAATTGCGCGCAGAGAGTCTCCAGACATTGAGTTTGTGAACCACTCAATGATGGAACTCGACTCCTTTCCAGGGCAGTTTGATGGCGTGTTTGCGCAGGCCTCGCTTCTCCATATTCCTAAGGCAGACGCTCCTGGTGTGGTGCGACAAATGGCCGGCAAAACGAAGCCTGGTGGGCACGTATACATTGCCGTGAAGCAGGCGCGCGAAGGTACACCTGAGGAAGAAGTAAAGAAAGAGGATGACTACGGGTATGAATACGAGCGCTTCTTTAGCTACTACACGCCTCTAGAGCTCGAGTCCTATGCAAAAGACGCGGGATTAGTCGTATTGGCAAATACTTCGTCAGTATCCGGGAATACCACCTGGCTCCAGATTGTTGGCCAAAAGCCCCTTGCCTAAGAAGGCCGGGGAGGTTAGGATTCTGAGTGTTGGGCCGTTAGCTCAGTTGGTAGAGCATCTCATTTGCAATGAGAGGGTCGCAGGTTCGAATCCTGTACGGTCCACAAATAAGAAAAGACCTCTCGCTTGAGAGGTCTTTTCTTTTATTGGTCGGAGTGCCGAGAATCGAACTCGAGTTATACGCACCCGAAGCGTACGTAATACCACTATACCACACTCCGCTTTTCGAACTTAGGCACGATAGCAGATGAGGCTGGCAATTGTCACGACGTGCCTGTTACTTCCCGCGTCCGTAGTACTTCTTGAGGAGCGCCACATGGCCTTCATAGGTCGGTGAGCAGTGGAAACGGCCCTGAGAATCGTGGAAGTAGAACATACAATCCGTCTTCTTTGGATTAAGTGCTGCGACAACTGCGGCTACAGATGGATTTGCAATCGGTGTGGGAGGAAGGCCAGGGTTCCTGTACGTGTTGTATTTAGATTTTATGTACTTATCGTCTGGAACGGGCTTTGGCCACCAGGAACCGTTCTTGCCGGTTGCCTTTGCATACTGAAGCGTCGCATCAATCTGCAAGTTCATATTATTGAAAAGGCGATTCCAAAGAATCCCTGAAATATCGCGCATGTCGTGCCAGCCACCTGCCTCGCGTTCAATAAGAGACGCAATAATGAGCGCATCTTCAAGCGGAACGCGCTCTGCTGTCGTGGTGCTGTAGCGCTCGAGGATTTCCTTAGTAAAGCGATCGTAAATCATCACCTGCACTTCGTCAGGCGTCATCATGGTTGAGACGGAATAGGTGCCCGGCTGGAACTGTCCCTCGTTGAGTACGGGCGGATTGGTATAGACCTGCTTGAGAAAGGCGCTGCGTTCCTTCTGTGTCCAGCCGAGTGCGTTGCCAAATGCGCGCACTACTTCCTCCTCGCGATATCCCGGATGAATAGTTACAAAGCGCTGATCACTGCCAGAAATAAGCGAGTATGCAGGAAGCGCGGCAACCTTTGTGGCGAGCCATACAAAGATGTGTTCTAGAGAGCCTGTTGCTGCGGTCAGTGTCTGCGGCTCTTCAGCAAGTAGGGCCTCAATTTCAGGATCCTCAATAATTATTTGGAGCTCAGGATCAACAGAAACCGGGAACGGGGCCTGTGCAGGCTTCTCCTCTTCGTGCGCAATATCGAGTGAAAGGATAGCGGGGAGAGAGAAGAATGCGCCCACAAACAAAAGCACAGCGATAAGCGCGCCCTTAGGTATTGAGCGCGTCCAGTTGATTTTCTTAAGCGTACGTTTGCTGACGCTCCTCGGCCGAGGCATAAGCGTCTTCGGCATTCCCATGCATGTAGTGTAGCTCTATTATGGAAGAAAATCAGTACGACCGCTGGGTAAAGCACATGCGCAAGGTGGACAGTATCTCCTGCTAAGTGCTAGGGTCAGGGTATGGCTAAGCGCGAGCGACAAATTCGCATTGTTGAGAAAGTGGTCGGTGCAATGGGATCAGTACCGTCGCTTTTTGTACACTCACTCATCTTTCTCGGCTTTTTTGCCGCAGCAGGATTCGGCATACTCTCGCTTGATTCAATGCTCCTGATTCTTACGACCGTGGTTTCGCTTGAAGCGATCTACCTCTCGCTGTTCATTCAGATGACCGTGAACGAGAACACCCGCAGTCTTCGCGAGGTTGAGGAGGATCTCGAAGATATTCAGGAAGATGTCGAAGAGCTCGGCGAAGACCTTGAAGATATTCAGGAGGATATTGAGGGCATCAGTGAAGACATTGATGAGATTCAGGAGGATGTCGAAGAGATGCAGGAGGAGGATAAGGAGGAAGAAGAGCGCGACCTGAAGCAGCATGACGCGCTTGATCGCCTGACTGGGGACGTACGTCGAATCCTTGAGGATCTGGAGGCCCTTAAGAAAGGGAAATAACATCTCTCCACATTTTGCAGAGTGAGGGCTCGCTTGGTACACTAAGTGCCATAGAGAGGGTAATGGCCCAGGCGGGGTCTTTTTGTTCGTATACCCGCGCATTTCCTACTCATTTTCATACCCAATGGCAACACAGAAGGCATACAGCGAAGAAGATCACGGAGTCGCACTCGCGGCTACGGATGAGTATGCTGCTGAAGCGCATACCGAAGAAGAGGCGAGTCCTATCCATGTGGTCCTTAAGGCCGAGGAAGTGTTTTCCTTTGGCGGCTTTCCGGTAACCAACTCGCTCATCATGGCCTGGATCGTAGTGGCGATCCTCATTGCGTTTGCCTTTGCGTTTGGCAGGAGCCTCAAGATGATTCCGGGCAAGCTCCAGGC
>DATMJP010000008.1:0-6827 GCA_035553815.1 Minisyncoccota bacterium | reverse complement strand
CCTCGGCCTCTACCTGAGCAATAACGCCCTTGGGAAGCGTAAGGTCGCCTACAGCGATCTGGTCACCCACTGCCGCAAGCGCGGCAACGTCGACTTCGATCTCATGTGGAAGGTCTGCTGGCGCACATTCAACAGGAAGCTCATGAAGTACCTTCACAAGGTTTGCACCGGTCTTCACGGCCATCGATTCGCCGACAAAGGTAAGCGGAACGGACACTTCAACCTTTGCGCCTTTCTCAATAGCGTAGAGGTCTGCGTGGCGAGGCACGTTCGTAACCGGATCACGGTCCACGTCATGGATGAGCACCTGCATCGACTTGCCAAGACCTTCAAGGTCAAAGACGGTCGATTCACCCTCGTCACGGAGGATCTTAGTAAATTCAGCTACTGAAAGTGAGATAGGAGTTGCCTCCTGTTTAGGGCCGTAGACGACGGCCGGCATGCGGCCCTCCGTAGCAAGAAGTACCGTAGTTTTTCCGACCTGTTCGCGTGGCTGTGCGATTAGTGTTGGCATGGGCGAAGTATACGGAAATACGCCGTTTTCGCAAGGCAGGTTACGCGCCAAGCGCGTCTGCAACCTTCTTTAATCGCTCAAGATACGCTTCGCGCGCCTGTGGGATGGCCTCGTCGTTTCCGCCCCATACAGTAAGTGCTTCTCCTTGGATAGCGCGGGCATAGGAGAATGTGAGCGGCCAAGGTGCATGCACCTCGCGCGCTTTGCGAGAAATTGCACGCAGGTTCTCTGTAGCCTGATCCGGCGTCTGTCCGCCTGAGAGAAAGACAATGCCTGGAACTGAGGACGGTACGGTCTCAAGGAGCGCCGCCAGCGTGTCTTCGGCAACTTCTTCCGGCGAGTCGGTACGACCGCTTTCGCTTCCAGACACAGCCATCGCAGTCTTCAGAATAATGCCTGAGAAATCAACCGCATGATCTTGCAGCGTTGCCATCAGTGTCTCAAGAGTCTTAACAAGCACTTCGCGAGAGCGAACTCTGCTGTGCGGTCCTTCAAGCAGAACCTCCGGCTCAAGAATCGGTACCATGCCTGCCTGCTGCACATCGCGCGCATACTGTGCAAGCCGCTTTGCGTTTTCAAGAAGTGCTGTGCCTGTCGGCAGCATATCTCCCTTAATACGGATTACCGCGCGCCACTTCGTAAAGCCGGTACCGTACCTACTAAACTTCTGCAGGCGTTCCGGCAATCCGATAAGTCCCTTTGTTATAAGTTCGTCTTTGCTCTCTGGAAAAGGCTCAGTCCCTTCGTCAACTTTAATTCCCGGAATGATGCCTCGGCTTGCAAGAAGTTCTGGAAACGGCGTGCCATCATCAGCTGCCTGATCAAGGGTCTCCTGATATAGGATCACGCCTGAGATGTACGCCTCTATTCCTGGCGTTGCCAGAAAGAGGTCGCGGTACTTACGCCTCGCTTCGACGGAAGGCGTTATACCGTACTGGATGAGGCGCTTGTCAGCGCTTGCCGTACTTTCGTCAGCAGCAAGCAGCCCCTTACCAGGCGCTACAAGCTGGCGTGCAATATCAGAAAGATCAATCATATGAGGAGAAGTGTAGCACGAGGCAAAGAACGTACATGGTAGTATTTGCCCATATGTCACTTGATTTTTTCGCCATAGGCGACATCGTAACCGAACCGTTTATCCGCCTGCAGGATGCACGCGTCAATTGCACGATTGATGACGAGGCCTGTGAGATCTGTATGCGTTGGGGCGATAAGATCCCCTATGAATACGCCGTCCATATGCCCGCTGTGGGCAATGCCTCAAACGCGGCCGTAGCTGCGGCGCGCCTTGGCCTCTCGTCTGCGCTTCGTGCATACGTGGGCGATGACGCGCACGGCAAAGAATGCTTGGAAGTCCTCCAAAAGGAAGGCGTCGATACGACCTACATGGTGACTGAAGCTGGGAAGCAAACCAACTACCACTACGTGCTCTGGTTTGAAAGCGAGCGCACCATTCTCGTAAAGCATGAGGAGTACAACTACACTGCACCAGAGTTTACCGAAGGCCCTAAGTGGATCTACTGCTCTTCCCTTGCTGCGAATTCCCTTCCGTACCATCACGCACTCGTGAAGCTCCTTGAAGCGCACCCGGAGACAAAGCTTGCCTTCCAGCCGGGCACGTTCCAAATGAAAATTGGCTGCGAAGCGCTTAAAGATATTTATGAGCGAAGCGATATCTTCTTCTGCAACAAAGAGGAGGCTGAGCGCATTCTTGAACTTCCTGCAGGCCAGAAGATTTCTGAGCTTCTTGAAGGCATGCGCGCGCTTGGTCCTAAGATTGTCGTTATTACCGATGGACGCAACGGCGCGTACGCATTTGATGGCGCGCGTAAGATGGTTGTGCCTATGTATCCAGATGATCGCCAGCCGTTTGAGCGCACCGGCGCAGGCGATGCATTTGCTTCGAGCGTGACCGCAGCGCTTGCGCTGGGCAAGCCGTTAGAGGAAGCACTTCTCTGGGGGCCCATCAACTCAATGTCTGTTGTCCAGGATGTCGGCGCGCAGCGCGGCCTTCTTACCCGCGAGGCGCTCGACCAATACCTCAAAGACGCACCGGACACGTACCGCGTGACGGATCTCGTCTAAGAAAAGAGCCCTGTATAAGGGCTCTTTTCTTTTAGTCTTTTCCAAGGAAGCGCCGCGTCTGGCCGGCAATGCCCACGGCATCCAGGTTGTAGTAATGGATGAGTTCGTCTGGCTCGCCTGACTGTCCAAAGGTATCGCGCAGTCCAAGCCGCAGCTGCGGCACTGGAAACGCCTGAGACAAGTACTCCGCGACTGCGCTGCCGAATCCACCCGCTATTTGATGCTCTTCAATGGTGACAATCCGTCCTGCGCGTTTTGCCGCCTGTAGCACGGCCTCCTCGTCAAGCGGCTTTACCGTGTGCATATTGAATACGATCGTGCCGATGCCGTCCGCTTCAAGTGCGCGTGCTGCCATGAGTGCGTTGTAGCTCATAGAGCCAGTTGCAAGGAGCGCTACCTGAGGCTTTGCGCTCTCCCATAGAAGGTTTGCTTTTCCTATTTGAAACGGCGTCTCAGGCGTCGTGAATACGGGCACGTTTGAGCGGCCAAACCTGAGATACACGGGGCCTGACGTCTTTGCAGCTGCCACGACCGCTTTGCGCGCCTCTTCTGCGTCTGCTGGCACGATAACTGTCATATTAGGCAGCATGCGCATGAGCCCTATGTCTTCAAGCATCTGGTGTGTTGCGCCGTCTGGACCGACCGATACGCCCGCGTGCATACCAGCGATCTTTACCGGCATATGATTGAGCGCTGCAGTGGTGCGGATCTGTTCGTAGTTTCGTCCTGGAGAAAACGCAGCGTAAGAGGCGATGAACGGGACTTTGCCAGCTGCGGCAAACCCTGCCGCAAGTGCCGCAAGATTCTGCTCTGCAACACCAACCTCAATGAAGCGTGTTGGAAATTCTTTCTGGAACCATTCTGCGCGCGTGCTCTCTGCAAGATCAGCGCACAGCACGACTACATGCGGATTCTCCTTGCCTGCCTCAACCGTTCCCTTGCCAAAGCCGTCACGCGTCGATTTCTTTTCGACGCTTGCATCAAAGAGGGCATCTGCGAGCTTTAGGTTTTTGTTAATCATAGATCTCCTTGCGTGCGGTATTCCTTTTTAATCTTCACATACACATCCTCAGACCCAGGATCTTCCGAGCGCATCTGGAAGAGCTCTGCCGGATACTTCTTCTTTACTAGTTCGAGCTTCTCGCGAATGAGCGCTGCGGTATCAAGATCAAGCAGTACCGCCATATCGATGCAGTAGATCATCACGTCAGCGAGTTCCTGTTTAATGCGCGTAAGCCGTTCCGGATCCTTGTGCACTGCTTCAAGGTCTGGGTTGTCCCACTGGAAGAGCTCGAGCAGCTCTCCTGCTTCAATAGATACTGATTTGGCAAGATCTCCAGGACGAAGCTTGTCCCAGTTACGTTCGAGTAGATACGCACGGATTTCATTCTCGATATCCTTCATAGCTATGCGTACTCATTAGGTACCTTGCCCTTCATGGAGCGGATCTCCTTGATAAACACTTCTGCCTCTTCCTTGGTTGGCGGCTTGCCGTGCCAGCGGTAGTCGTACTCGATTTCAGGAACGCCCTTGCCCGGAATGGTGTGCGCAATGATGATGGTCGGCTTCTCGACAATTGCTTTGGCATGCTCGACCGCTTCAATAAATTCTGTGATGTTATGGCCGTCCACTTCAATGACGTGCCAGTTAAATGCGCGGTACTTATCTGCAAGCGGCTCAAGGGGCATGATGTCTTCCGTCATGCCATCGATCTGAATATTGTTACGGTCCATCACCGCAGTCAGGTTGTGCAGCTTGTACTTGCCCGCCCAGAGTACTGCTTCCCATATGTTGCCCGCATTCTGCTCGCCATCAGACATGAGGCAGTATGTGCGGTTCTTCTTCCCATCCATTTTGAAGGCATACGCCATGCCTGCTGCCTGCGAGAGGCCTGAACCAAGCGGCCCTGATGTCGTTTCAAGTCCCGGAAGCTTCGTACGTTCCGGGTGTCCCTGGAGGCGCGAGCCGAACTTACGGAGTGTTTGGCACTCCTCTACTGGGAAATAGCCAGCATGCGCCATAGCGGCGTACCTAACGGGTGCTATGTGCCCGTTAGAGAGAATGAGGCGATCGCGCTCTTCCCAGTCAGGCTTCTTAGGATCGTGATTGAGAATGTGGAAATAGAACGCAGCAAATATATCGGTCATGCCGAGCGGTCCCGCCGTGTGGCCTGAACCCGCTGCAACGAGCATATCGATAATGGTTGCGCGTATATCGCGCGCCTTCGCTTCGATCAAAGTAACTTCTTTTTCAGTGATCACCATTACTATCTAGCGTAGCATGGGTTCATTGAAGAACGGTGTGAAAATCTACTTGGTGAACTCGACGCAGTAGAACTTACTCTCTGGAGCAGACTGCTGTGCATCAGAACAGTGCCAGCCGCGACTTCCCGGGCCATAGGCTTCGTTGATGAGGCGTGATGCGACGAGGAAGTATGAGCCTGCATCATAGTAGTAATAGGGTTCTGCGTTTGGCGAGACTGGGATTGCAGGCAGATATGCAGGTACGAGCGCTCCCATGTTAGTAGCGCTTACGACTGCCCAGCTACCAGGGTTCGTATTAGCAGGTACGGTTGCCGTTGCAAGGAAGTACTGGTTGATGCCAAGAGCAAGCTCGCGCAGGTCCGCCTTCTTGCGGGTATCAATTGCCTTAGAGCGCGCCGCATTGAGCGATACAAGCACGACTGAAGAAAGGACGCCGATGATGGCGATCACCACGAGGAGTTCTATGAGGGTAAAGCCGCGAGGTTTCATAGTCGTGTATTACTTTTGTTGGCCAAAGCCGTCCTGCTGCTGCTGCGCTACAACGTCTATCGGCGTCTGCTGGATAGAGGTCGTGAACGTTACAAAGAGACTGGCGCTAATAATGAGTCCGATACCTGAGAATATAAGGAGGAGGGTGTCGGCCTCCTTACTCGAACGGACGAGTCCGGTCTTAATAAGAAAGCCGCCAAAGCCCGACGCACCTGTAGCGCCTGCTACACCCATCGGTACACCCGCCTTTTCTTCTTCAAATGAGACAGACATGGTCCTTAAGAGTATACACCGTACTCATGGAGCAAAGCTTCGAATTTGAACAGTTCTTCCTTCACGCTGTGTCCTTTCCAGAGGGCTGAACCGATAACCAGACGGTCAACACCCGCCGTAAGGAGCTTTGCGGCGGTTTCAAGCGATACTGCCCCATCAATCTGTATCACCACGTTAGGATACTTCTTGCGGAATGTGCGTATTTTCTCGATAACGCGCGCATCAAATGGCTCGCCTTGCCTGCCTATGCGCGCTATGCCCATGAACTGCACGAAATCTGCCTTCTCTACGTAGGGCTCGATAAGCGCCAGATCGCTATCGTTTCCAATAGAAAGGCCGAGCGAAAGGAGGCCAGGTGCAAAACCCTTTGCGTGGCCGTACTTAATTTCCAGATCATTGATGATCTGGTCCAAAAAGCGCGTGCTCTCTGCGTGTATCACCACGCGCTGCGCGCCTGCAGCAATCCAGAGACCGGTGACCGCCTCTGGATTGCTTACCATGAGATCAATCTCAAACTTGAAACTCCCAAGGTACGGGAGCGCTTCGCCCTCCATCAGGCGCTGTTCAAATCGCTCTGCCTTATTTGTGTAGGGCCAGGTGGCAGGCTTTGCGAATATGCCATCAACCAGATCGATCTGCACCGTGTCGACCAATCCCTCAAGGAGCGCAAGCTTTCCCTCAAGGTCATCACGCGATTCTGGCAGGATTGCTGGAATGATGACACCCATAGAAAAAGTATAGCCTACTGGGCGTCGAGTTTAGCAATGCGCCGTACGTGGCGCTCTTCTCCAGTGAATGCAGTCTTTAGAAATAGCGTAGCTGCTTCAAGCGCTTCTTCCTCTCCGATGAAGCGCGCACCAAGCGAGAGCAGGTTTGCGTCGTTATGCTCGCGTCCCAGGCGCACGATATCAAGACTGCCGCCATACCACACAATTGCGCGCGCTCCGGGAACACGATTTGCAGCAATTGCTTCTCCCTGCCCGCTCCCGCCAATCACAATGCCGAGCGCTCCGTCGGTAACAACTTTCTCGGCACACGGTATAACCATGTCTGGATAATCGTCTTCAGGAATAACTTCCTGCGGTCCCAGATCAACTGCGCTGTACCCTTGCTCGCTCAGTTTCTCTGAAAGGAAGCGCTTGAGCGCAACGCCTGCGTGATCACTTGCTAGATAAATTTTCATAGTTAGGCATGTCCTGCCT
>DATMJP010000007.1:0-5625 GCA_035553815.1 Minisyncoccota bacterium | reverse complement strand
GTAGCCAAGGAGGCCGCGCGTCGGTCCTTCAAGGGTAAGGCGTACCGAATCATCGTGCTGCACCATGTTCTGAAGCACGAAGCTGCGCGTGCCAAGGCGCTCAATAATGGCGCCCTGATACTCGCTTGGAATATCGATGATGACTTCCTCAAATGGCTCCTGCTTTACGCCATCCACTTCGCGGATGATCACTTGCGGCTGGGATACCTGCATTTCGTATCCTGCGCGGCGCATGTTCTCAAGGAGAATAGCGATATGGAGCTCGCCGCGTCCTGAAACCTTGAACGCGTCAGGTGAGACAAAGTCCACCTTGAGGCCGACGTTGATTTCAAGCTCGCGCTCAAGGTACTCGCGCAGCTGGCGGCTCGTCACGTACTTGCCGTCGCGGCCCGCAAACGGCGAGTTGTTCACGAGGAAGTTAAGCGTGATGGTTGGCTCATCAACTGCAATTGCTGGAAGCGCTTCAGCTGCCGCATCAGTAGTAATGGTTTCTCCAATGAAAATGTCCGGGAGCCCGGCAAGGATCACAATGTCGCCTGCCTGCGCTTGTGGCGTATCAACGCGCTCAAGGCCGGTGAAGGTGAAAAGCTTGGTGAGCTTGCCCGTGCGCGCCTCGCCGTTTGGCTTCTTTACAATCACATTGTCGGTCCCCTTTAGGACTCCTTCGTAAACGCGCGCAATCGCAAGGCGGCCAAGGAAATTGTCGTAACCGAGGTTGAACACCTGCGCACGCACTGGCTTTCCAACCATCTCCTCAGTTGAAGCGGGCGGCACATGCTCGAGGATGACATCAAGAAGCGGCGTCAAATCTTTACGCTCGTCTTCCAGTGACTTCATCGCAACGCCTTCGCGTCCGATCGCGTACACAACTGGGAAATCTACCTGGCTATCGTTTGCGCCAAGCTCAAGGAAGAGTTCAAGCACCTGCTCTTCTGCGCGCGCTGCATCTGCTGCAGGCTTATCAATCTTGTTAAGTACCAAAATAGGGCGCAGGCCAAGCTCGAGCGACTTCTTGAGCACGAAGCGCGTCTGCGGCATTGGTCCTTCCTGTGCGTCTACGATAAGGAGCACCGAGTCGATCGAACGGAGCACGCGCTCCACTTCAGAGCCGAAGTCAGCGTGACCTGGCGTATCGACGATGTTGATCTTGGTGTCCTTGTATGTGATCGAAGCATTCTTCGAGTAAATGGTGATGCCGCGCTCCTGCTCGAGCGTGTTGTTGTCCATTGAGATGCCCTCAGACACCGCGCCAGTCTGGCGCAAGAGTGCGTCAGTCAACGTGGTCTTGCCGTGGTCCACGTGCGCGATAATTGCGATGTTTCGGATCTCCATAAAGTAAAAAGGCCGCTGGGCCGTTACGTGCACAATACGATATTTCGCCTAGAAGCACAATAAATAGGTATTGGTGTCCGTTCCTTATATTTGCTATAACTCTGCCAGGGGATTCGAAACGCGGATCTTTCACAACTCGGAGAGTGAACCATGACGGCCAAAAGCCTTCCGGTCCGCGCGGTCATATGGGATTTCGACGGACCTATCGTCGACTCGCTGACGCCCGGGCTCAGAATCGTCGAAGCCATCGCGGCAAGACGCAACCTTCCCTTCACGGAGGAGATCAAGCTCTCGCTCGTGCGCAGGTGGGGCCTCAAAGGCTCTGACCTGATCAGAGAATGCTTCGGCATTCCGCAGGCCGCAAGCGAGATCTTCTACCGCGAATGGTCCGACCACCCCGACAACACCCGTTCATTCGTGAACGTGGGCGTGCGTCGGACACTACAGACGTTCAAGGAGGCCGGGATCGTGAACTCGATCCTCACCTCCCGTCCGAGCTGGTCTCTTGAGCCTGCGCTCAAGGTCAAGCGGCTTCGGCCGCTTTTCGACCGGATCGTTACGACCTGCGATACTCGGCATCACAAGCCGGACCCGCTGGCGTTCGCGTGCACGCTTCAGTTTCTCGCCGAGCGCGGGATTACTCGAGACGAGTGCGTCTTCATCGGCGACACCTATGTCGACATCGCAGCAGGGCGCGACGGCCTGATCCGGACCTTCATCGTGAGGACCGGGCCGTATGCGTTTTTTGAGCCGGAAGATTTCGATCCGGCGCACATTCTGCCGTCTGCGGCTCATCTGCCGGAACGGCTCAAGCATCTTGGTCTTCTTGAGTAGAAGACTTCCAGGGCCTTCGCGTACGCGCGGAGGCCCTACTCATTTATCTGAGATGCCTATTTATATTGTCTTTGTGTCCTGCGTAGTTCGTAGAGCAATGTATCTGGCCGTTGCTGTCGTGGAGATAGTAAATGCAGTTCGTGCTCTCAGGGTTCAGCACTGCATGTATCGAATCAAGGCTGGGGTTTGCGATCGGATGCGGGGGAAGGCCCTTGTACTGATACGTATTAAACGGTGACTCGAGGAACTTATCTTCAGATTTCGGCACTGGCCACCATCCGTTCTCTGCATTTCCCTTTACGTACTGCAGCGTGGCATCTGCCTGGAGCGGCATGTCAATCGCAAGCCGGTTCCAGAGAATTGCTGCGACCAGCGCTTTGTCGTTCTTTGCCGCCTCGCGCTCTACGATTGATGCGAGGTTTATTACATCGGTCCAACTCTTATTTTCTAAGAATGCTTCGTTCGCGTACGGCGCAAACACTTCTTGGAAGCGCGTGCGCATACGGTCTGCCACCTCCTTAGGCGAGAGCTGGGACGGAATGAGATAGGTGTCCGGGTAATACACCCCTTCCACAAAAGAAGGCGTCGGCGCGGTGTGCACGGTGAGCCACTCGTCCCTTTCCTCAGGACTCCAGGAAAGATAATCGACAAGCATGTCCGCTATCTGCTCCTTGCGCATGCCAGGCTTAACGGTAATCCAGGCAAGGTGCGGCTTCTTAGTAAGCACGTCCGCGATCGTCCATGTGTCCATCGCTTTTGAGATCTTGTACCCGCCCGGGCGAATAATGCGTCCGTTGGAAGAACTCAAGTGTGCAGCCTCGAACGCAAATTCGCTGCGGATAAACCCCTGCTCTTTCAGGGTCTGCGCAATTGCAAGACTGCTCATTTCCGGCTCAACCAGAAACTCGGTCGTTGTTGCGTACTTATCCATCGGCCCGAAGAGATAGGAGTACCCTAGCAGGAAGAGAATCAGAGAGCCTATCGTTCCGATAAGAATCTTAGAGAAGAGTGTGCGTTTTCGCTTTGGAGTATCGGTCATGGACTAAGAAGCCACGGGTGGTGTACCCATTCTACCACCCTGCACTTTCCTTTTATGCCGTATTTATTGACAATAGTGCCAAATAAAAGCATAATACCTCAATGAAATTGGTAGCACCTGTACGGTCCGCCATTGGCAGGACCTCGACTTTTATTACTGGCCGCACGCGCGCGCTGTGGATTCGATATCGATCCCTCAGCCGCAAATGGCAAATAGCAATAGCGATACTTATCGCGATTTTGCTCGTTGCTCTCATTGCCCTTCTGCTTTCCGGAGGCAAGAAGGAAGAAACGGTCAATTCCCTTCGCACAGTCACCCTCTCAAGCGTTGGTGCGCTTTCTGGCAATGGCGATTCCGTAAGCGTCATCGGCACCGTGCGCTCAGTATCCGAGGCAGAGATACTTGCACAGTCAGGAGGCACAGTGCGCCGGGTTCACACGCGCATCGGTGCGCAAGTTCCTGCAGGCGCCATCATTGCAGAGCTTGATAACGCAAGCGAGCGCGCTGTGGTGCTCCAGGCGCAGGGCTCATACGAAGCTGCGCTTGCGGCACGCAACATTACCCTTCTGCAGGCAGGCAATACGGGAGAATCGCTTGAAGAAGCGCAGACGTCGGCACGCAATGCGTATCGCAGCGGTTACACCACCGTAGATAACGCACTTGAGGTATACATCGATCCGCTTCTCTCAGGCGTTGACCGTGTTGAGGGCGTTGATGCCCGTATGACTGCAACCCGCGCTGAGATTCGCGATGAGCTTAATACATGGCGCAGGTCGCTTGATACGCTTGAGTCGCAGAACCCAGAAGCGCTTCTTGCACGCGCAGAAGCTACAACGCAGAAAGTCTCCGCGTTCCTTACCGAGTTCGCACGCATTGCAAACAGTCTGGACTCAGGCGCATCTACAACTCAGCGCTCAGGCGTTGCAACTGCACGCGCAAGTGTTGACAGCGTGCTCGCCTCCCTCTCAGCAGAGCGCGAGGCACTGCGTTCAGCGCAAACAGCCGTTGGCGTCGCTGCACAGCAGACAACCTCGACCGGATCGCGCACAGCATCCGCAGACGCGAGTGTAAAGCAGGCGCTCGGCTCATTGCGCCTTGCACAGGCAAATCTTGAGAAGACCATAGTGCGTGCTCCAATTGCGGGAACAATCAACTATCTTCCAATTCGCGTGGGCGACTATGTCACTTCCTTCAATCATGTTGCCACCGTTGCTAACAATGGATCACTTGAGATTGTGACGTATGTCTCTGAAGCAGACCGCGAACTTATCACGGTCGGCGAGAGCGTCGTAGTTGAGAACAACTACAATGGCATCATTACCTCTATCGCGCCTGCGCTTGATCCCAATACTAAGCGGATCGAAGTGCGTGTAGCGGTCACTGGCAGCACGGAACTCGTAAATGGTCAGTCAGTACGCATTGCGTTTGCGCACACGAGCGTACGCACCGAAGCCGTTTCAAGCGGTCCTGTTCTTCTTCCCCTTGCCGCAGTCAAACTGCGCGCTGACGACCGCGTTGTCTACACCGTAGACGAAGCTAATAAGCTCGTTGCGGTACCGGTTGAGATCGGCGCTGTTCGCGGCGATCGTATTGAGATCACGGGCTCGCTTCCTCTTGAAGTGCGCATAGTAACTGATGCGCGCGGACTTTCTGAAGGCCAGGAGGTAAACGTCGACGTCGACGCGTAACATGATTTCCTTCTGGCGATTCTTCCTTGTTAAGCACCACTTTACGGTGCTTCTTATGATCGTCCTTGTGGCGGCAGGCGTTTATGCTGTGCTTGCTATTCCTAAGGAATCATCGCCAGAAGTGCAGATCCCTATGGGCATCGTGACAACAGTGCTCCCAGGCGCATCTGCAGAGGATGTTGAGAAACTCATCACCAACAAGATCGAAGATCGCGTTATCGGCCTTGAGCGTGTTTCCAAGGTCTCCTCGGTCTCAAGCGATAGCGTTTCTTCAATTACGGTAGAGTTTGATGCGAGCGCAGATATCGAGAAGTCGATCCAACTTCTTAAGGACGAGATCGACAAGGTTGAGCCGGAACTCCCTGCCGAGGCAGAGGATCCTTCAGTAACCGATGTTAACTTTGCCGATCAGCCAATCCTTATCATTTCCATATCAGGCGACCTTGCACCCGCTGAGCTAACCGCGCTTGGCGAAGTCGTGCAGAATGAGATCGAGCGCGTACAGGGCGTATCACGCGTCGCAGTCTCAGGTGTTCGCGAACGCGAGGTGCAGGTCGTTGTCGAACAGGCAAAGCTCCGCCAATACGGGCTCTCGCTCTCAGATGTCACAAACGCAATACGTGCGTCCGGCGTCGCTACCCCGCTTGGCTCTATTACCGTCAGCAACGTTGAGTATGCAGTGCGCCTTGAGGCTGGCGCAACCGTCCCAGAAGATATTGCAAACGTTGCGCT
>DATMJP010000006.1:0-12987 GCA_035553815.1 Minisyncoccota bacterium | reverse complement strand
GGACGTAAAGATCGATATCGGTGCCGTGCTGCCGCTTGATCAGCAGCTTGAGAAAGCAATTCGCGGGCGCGATCTTGCTACGGGACTGCCGCGCGAAATTATCCTTACCGACTCGCATGTGCGCGAGGCACTTTCTGCCTCGCTCGACTCACTTATGGAAGCGATGAAGGAAGTAATTGAGAAGACTCCACCGGAGCTTCTCTCTGATGTGCTTGAGCACGGGGTAACCGTCTTTGGCGGCGGCGCCCAGTTGCGCGGCCTCCCTGAGCTTCTGGCTAAGATGCTTGGCGTGCCGGTACATGTTGCGCCTGAGCCGCTTACGGCCGTGGTGCGCGGTACCGGAATCGTTACAGAGGATCCACGGGCCTGGGGCGAAATTTTCATGCATGAAGAGGCAATTCTCGCGAAGCGGTAATCGTGCGCTTTTAAGCGGCGGACGGGTCGGTATAGCGATCGTAGTTCTTGCCGTGTTGGTGATACTTGGCATGCGCACGTTTCTACCGGATACGCTCGTCTTTCTTTCGCGTCCGCTGCTTGGAGTTGGCTCGTCCTTAACGGCTGCGGTAGGGTCTGCTACGGGCACCTTTGAAAATAAGGCAGACTTGGAAGCTGAACGTGATGCGCTCCGCCTTGCACTGCTTGAAGTCGAGAATGAGAATGCAGTAGTGCGCGCGCAGCTTGCTGACATGACGAAGCTTGTAGGGACAACGCCTGCGCCAGATGCCCGCACGATAGCAGGCGTGGTTGCGCGTCCGCCCGTCTCACCCTACGACACGCTTGTGGTAGAGGCGGGACAGAAAGACGGCGTGCGCGTCGGTGCATTTACGTACGGTACCGGCGGGGTGCCGATTGGTACGGTAAGCGCACTCAGCGGAGAGAATGCGCATGTTGCACTTTTCTCAGCACCTGGACGAGAGACGCAGGGGTGGGCAGGAGAAGCTCGCATTCCAGTCGTACTAACGGGCGCCGGTGCAGGCGCATTTCGCGCGACCGTTGCCAAGGATGCTGGACTCCAGGTTGGCGAACAGGTATTTGTACCTGGGCCGGGCGCGCTCCCTATTGGCACGGTGACGCGCATCGATACCAATCCTTCTTTCCCAGAAGCGTACGTGTACATCCGTCCGCTTATAAATCCGTTCTCGCTTACCTGGGTTGCAATTGATACAGCAGGTCTATGAGTAAGGTTATTGTTGTCGTCCTTGCACTGCTTGCCCCCTTTCTTTTCCCTTGGCAGCTAACGCTCCTGCTTGCCCTTATCGCGTCCTACTTTGTTCCGGGCGTTGCGCTGGTCGTAGGAGCGCTTATGGAGGCGCTCTACGGGACATTTGGCATACCGTATGCGCTCATTCTCGGCGTGCTCGGCTTCATCGGCGCGCTTTTCGTGCAGCGTTTCGTGAAGGCGCGTATTATGGGGGCATGAGACGGTGGGGAAGAAAGAAGCCGCGCGCGCTCGAGCTTGCGCCAGATGAGATTTTTCTTGATTCGTCGAACATTCCAGACTTCGATCAGGAACGCCTTGAGGGTAGGCTCGAGAAGCCGCTGCCTGAACGCGCATACCTGGGGCTTCTGCTTGCCGTCGCACTTATTTTTGTAGGGCTTGTCGCGCAAGCTGCAAATCTCACCATCGTGCAGGGAGAAAAGTACGCAGCACAAAGCGAGCGGAATCGTTTGCGGCCTGAGGTGCTGTTTGCGCAGCGCGGCGCAATCGTGGATCGCAATGGCGTACCGCTGGTCTCAAACGAAACGGGCGAAGATGGACATCCGAACCGTCTGTACAAATCTCCTGGCTTCTCTTCGCTTCTGGGTTATGTTTCGTATCCAAAGAAGGATTCCTCTGGATTCTATTACGACACTGATATCAAAGGACTTGCCGGTATAGAGAAGGCATTTAACGATGTGCTCGCCGGGCAGAACGGCACCCTCCTCATTGAGGAAGATGCGCTAGGCAAAGTGCAGTCGCAAGGAAGCGTGGTCGCTCCTGTTAATGGCGCGACGGTGACCCTCTCTATAGATGCGCGTGCGCAGGAGGCCTTTTACTCAACCATACAGGAGCTCGCAGACCGCATTCCGTACCAGGGAGGCGCTGCAGTCATGATGGATGTTGAAACCGGAGAGGTGCTCGCGCTCGTTTCGTATCCGGAATACGATTCCAACATTCTTTCAAGCGGTGAGCCCGTTTCGGTTATCAACGGGTACGCAACCGACAGGCGCCAGCCGTACCTAAACCGCCCCGTGTCTGGCCTCTATACTCCCGGTTCAATCGTGAAGCCCATGATCGCTGCCGGTGCCTTTAATGACGGCATCATTTCAGCAGAGAAGGAAATCGTTTCGACTGGAAGGCTCGTGGTGCCTAATCCGTACGACCCTTCAAATCCCACTATTTTCAATGACTGGAAAGCGCACGGAGCAACCGACATGCGCCATGCGATTGCTGTCTCTTCAGACGTGTACTTCTATACGGTTGGCGGCGGGTTTGGCGATCAGAAGGGGCTCGGCATCGAACGCCTTGCATTCTGGTATGACATGTTCGGCTATACCTCGCCGACAGGCATCGAGATAGAAGGGGAAGCGCAGGGTTTTGTACCAACGCCTGCGTGGAAGGAGCGCACGATTGACGAGCCATGGCGTATCGGCAACACCTACCATACATCGATCGGTCAGTACGCAGTGCAAATTACGCCGCTTGAAGCTGTGCGCGCTACTGCAGCAATTGCAAATGGTGGAAAGCTCTTGAAGCCTACGCTCGTTAAAGATGCGCCGCTTCAAGGGAAAAGTATCGCGATCAGTAGCGAAGCGCTGCGCATTGCGCGCGAAGGCATGCGCGAAGGCGTACTCTACGGATCGTCTGTCGGCCTCAACGATCTTTCATTTGTGAAGATGGCCGCAAAGACAGGTACCGCGCAGCTTGGCGTGAACAATGAGTGGTACAACACCTGGCTCGTGGGGTTCTTCCCATTTGATAAGCCGAAGTATGCTGTGGCCGTTGTAATGGAACGAGGGCCTGCAGGCACGTCTATCGGCGGTGTGTATGTCGTCCACCAGGCGCTCTCAAAGCTCCGCCAGACCGCGCCTGAGTACTTTGGCTTACCTACGCCCTAGAGCTCGGCCGTTTGACGCCCTGGGCGCGCCACGTACAATACAGGGAACTTAGTAAGAACACTTTCATGATGACCGAGCAGGAAACAATGGTGAGCCAGGAAAAGTTCGATGAGATGGTAAAAGAACTCGAGAACTTGAAGACCGTGCGCCGCACTGAGATCGCGAAGAATCTCGAGTACGCCCGTTCGCTCGGAGACCTCTCAGAGAATGCTGAGTACCAGGAGGCGCGCGAACTTCAGGCAGCGACCGAAGAGCGCATCCGCAAGCTCGAGGAGCTCGTGAAGCGCGCAAAGATCGTAACTGACGGCAAGAAGAAAGATGTCGTTGGCTTCGGTTCACGCGTGGTCATTAAGCGTGAAGGAACAGCAGAGCCGCACGAATATATGATCGTCGGTTCTGAAGAGGCAGATATGCGCGAGCGCAAGCTCTCGCATGTATCACCGCTCGGCGCTGCACTCATGGGTAAGAAGAAGGGAGAAGTGTTCACCTTCGAAACGCCAAACGGCAAGCAGACCTATACGATCGAAAAGGTAGCCTAACGAGAAGCGCCCCTCAAGGGGCGTTTTTCGTTGGATCGTGAAGTATGAAGCATGTGCTACTATGCCCACATGTTTTGGGCAGACCGCATAGCAAAAGAGATTCAGAACACGAAGGCTGGCACCGGCCGCCCTCTCCTTATCCGCGATGAGAAGACCCTCTCAGGGCGCGTACACATTGGCTCCATGCGCGGTGTGGCTATTCACGGCATTGTCGCAGAGGTGCTTGAAGAATACGGAGTACCGGTTGAATATCGTTACGAGCTTAATGACTTCGATCCATTTGACTCCATTCCTGGGTATCTCTCAGAAGAGGTGTACAAGGAACACCTCGGCAAGCCGCTCTATGCGGTGCCGTCTCCAGAGCCTGGATTTGCAAACTACGCGGAGTTCTACGGCGCGGAATATATTGGCGTCCATAAGAAGGCAGGCTTTACGCCAAGTTACTATCGCGCCTACGCTGACCTCTACAAGGCAGGGAAGATGGATTCGTTTATTAAGACTGCGCTTGAAAACAAGGACAGTATTCGCCGCATCTTGAAAGAAGTCTCAGGTTCCGTCAAAGACGAGACCTGGCTTCCGGTCTCTGTCGTGTGCGAGAAGTGCGGCAAGATGATGACTACCCGTGCCTCAGACTTTGATGGGGCAACTATCGCGTATACCTGCGACAAAGGACCGGACGGGTGTGTACCGTGCGGGCACACGGGCCGCGTCTCGCCATTTGGCGGGAACGCAAAGCTCTTCTGGAAAGTGGACTGGGCCGCAAAGTGGATCGCGCTTGGCGTTGATATAGAAGGCGGGGGCAAGGATCATTCAACCAAGGGTGGTTCGCGCGATGTGGCGAATCACATTGCCAGGGAGATTTTTGGCTACGAGCCTCCGTTTGATATCCCGTATGAGTTCTTCCTCGTCGGCGGCAAGAAGATGTCATCTTCCAAGGGACGAGGTTCCTCTGCTAAAGATATGGCGGACCTCTTTCCGCCTGAACTCCTGCGCCTCATTTTGATAGGTAAGGACATAAATCAGCAGATTGATGTTGATCCGGAGGGCGACTCGGTGCCGCGCATGTACGACTGGTATGACGATCTCGCTGAGCGCGTGCGCGAGGGTGTCGCTGACGACTTTACGCGCCTCTACGCGCTTGCACAGCTTCCTGAAGAGCAGGCAGGCCTGACTGCGCCGTGGCAGCTCCGCTTCTCGCAGCTCTCCTTCATTGTTCAGATGCCGCACCTCGATCTTCTTACAGAAGCGGCGCGTGTGAAGGGAAGCGCCCTTACGCCTGAGGAGGAGACAAAGCTTATGGAGCGTGCGCAGTATGCACGGTTCTGGCTCGAGATGTATGCGCCGCAGGCAGCGCGCTATGTACTGCAGGAAGAGGAGATCAGCACCGAATTCTCCGATGCACAGAAGAGTTCGTTTAAGGCACTCCTTACGTTCGTCGACGAAGACCGAACAGGTGAAGAGGTGCATGCGTTTTTGCATGCATTGAAGACCGATATCCCTATTGCTCCGAAGGAATTGTTTACCGGTATCTACCAGCTGTTTCTTGGCCGCGATTCTGGACCAAAGGCAGGATGGTTCCTTTCAGTACTGCCGCGCGACTACATACTGCACCGCTTGAAGAAAGCGAGCAGTTAACAGAAACGGGCGGCCAAGGGCCGCCCGTGGAAATCGGTACTGGTGTTCACGCACACGCGAAATGTCCGCTCCCGCGCGTCCTTGGCTTGCGCCCTGGACGCCGCTTCTTGCGCTTTTTGATCACGGGAAGCCCCAGCTTCTGAGTGAGTGCGTGGGCGAGATTGGGCGCCCGCGCATTGACCTCTTCGGGATCGAGATCGAGCACAGCGACGCTGCGCGCGAAGCGTTCGGTCCATGCAGGAATGACTCCTTCCCGGCCGAGCGCTTTAAGACGCTCGCGCCCGCAGGCATAGTGCCTGGCCGGCACTTCCGGAACCGTAAACAGCGCAACGGCATTCTCCTGAAGTTCAGGCCAGCGTGAGAGCATTTCAGCGAGCTGGTCCTCGTCTTGAAATACGTGGACCGTCCTGTTGTGCTGTTCACACATTCGGCGAGCGACCGCTGCGACGGGGCTGAGCGGCGCCGAGGTGATCATAATCATGTGCATCCTCCATGCTATTTGGATACTAGACCTGGTATCCGGTGAGAAAGAGCAGTGCTCGTCTGTCTAAAACGAACCGGGCCCCAGACTTTTGGTCGGGGGCCCGGTTCAAATTTCTTCTTCTTGTCTAGTTTTTCGTTTCTGAAGAAATCTCAAGCGGAACTCCGACCGGCTTAATTAGGCCGAAGTAGACAAAGGTGAAGAAGGTAATTGACTTGATCGCTTGAATCATGTTGTTAAGGATAGACATCTTCATCTACCGTGTCAAATACTTTGTGGATAACAACGGCAGAGGTGGGATGAAGTGTCATATACTGACATCTATGTGGGATGAAGTGGGATAGCGAAAATATCCATCACTTCCGCCTCAAAATCCAAATTCATGCTCATCGGAGAATACCGCCACACATTCGATACGAAGAACCGCATCTCGCTCCCTGCGAAGTTCAGGAAGGAGCTCGGCACTTCAGTCATTGTGACGCGCGGTCTCGATAAGTGTCTCTTTGTATACGCAAAGGGAACCTGGAAGAAGGAAGCAGAGAAAATCGCCAAGCACTCAACAGGAAGCGCCGCTGGCCGCGGCCTTTCACGCCTTATGCTCGCTGGCGCCGTTGAAGCTGATGTTGATAGTGCAGGGCGCATCCTGGTGCCGGACTACCTCCGCTCCTTTGCGAGCCTTAAGGAAAAGAGCGTTATCGCAGGCGTTTCAGAGCGCGTCGAGATCTGGGACGAGAAGGCGTGGGAGAACTACACCGAGACGATTGAGCGCGATGCTGATGCGTTCGCAGAGAAGCTCGGCAGCCAGGGCGCCCTATAACACTATGGAAGCAAAGCACGACAGCGTCCTCTTTACTGAAACCATCGACTCGCTCGAGCTTGAGCAGGGTGATGTGGTCGTTGATGCAACGCTCGGCGGAGCAGGGCACTTCAAGGCACTCTTTGAGGCGCTTGGCCCGGAGGGCACTCTTGTTGGTATTGATGCTGATCATGAAGCCGTAGCGCGTGCACAGGCGGTGGTTGATGCCGACACACGGACTAAGAAGCCGACCGTACATCTTATTGAAGGCAACTTCCGCGATATAGAGCGCATCCTCGACGGGATAGGAATCAGCAAGGCCGACAAGATCCTCTTTGATCTTGGCTGGAGCGGCTTCCAGCTTGTACGCGGCCGTGGATTTTCATTCCGTGCTGATGAGCCACTTCTCATGACCTACGGCAATCCGGACGAGAATCAGACTGCGGCGGATTTAGTTAACTCCTCATCCGAAGAGGCGCTCGTTGAGATTCTCTATACCTTTGGCGAGGAGCGCTTTGCCCGTCCTATTGCAAAGGCTATCGTGCGCGAACGTAAGCGCGAAAAGATCCAAACTACCGCACAACTCGTATCAATCATTGAGAAGGCAACACCGGGCTGGTATCAGCACCGCCGCCTTCATCCTGCAACTAAGACCTTCCAGGCACTGCGCATTGCAGTGAATGATGAGCTTGGTGCCGTGCGCGATGGCTTGTCAGGGGCGCTCTCGCTTCTGAATCCAAACGGCCGTATCGCGGTGATCACATTCCATAGCATCGAGGATCGCATCGTGAAGGGAATGTTCCGCGATGCCGCATACGCTGGCCGCGGCTCCTTGGCTAATCGCAAACCGATTGTGCCTTCAGACGAGGAGCTCAGCGCAAACCCGCGCGCACGCAGTGCGAAGCTGCGGGTATTTATTGGAGGCGAAGCACAATCATCCGGATCAGCTTTGTTTACTAACCACCTTGCCTATGTCTGATCGTCTCGTTCCCATCCTTAGCTGGACCGCACTTGTGCTTGCCTGTACGTACATTGCGCTTGTGGTTGCAACTATTAGCTTTGCCACCTGGCAGACCCAGCAGCTTGCAGAGATTCGCGAAGTTGAGGGCAGCATTGCCTCCATTGAAACTGCATACTACGAAGCCATTGCGCGCATCAACCGCACTGATCCTTCAGCACACGGCCTGGCAACGCCGCATTCAGTCAGGTATGTCACCGCAGTGTCAGGCACGAACGTGACCTTCGCTGGTCGCTAATCTATGCGCCGGGCGTTTCGTTTCCGTCTCCGCATTCTCACACTCGCGCTCTTTCTCTTTACTGCGCTCCTTATCACACGCCTCTATTTCGTACAGGTCGTGCATGGTGCTGACTATGCGCTCCGCGCTGAGCGCCAATACGTAAACTCGAGCCAGCAGCTCTATGACCGCGGCAGTATCTATTTCACCCGCAAAGATGGGACGCTTGTCTCAGCGGCTACGCTTGCAACAGGATTTACCATAGCTATTGATCCTAAACGCATTACCGATCCAGACGCCGCATTTGCGGCGCTTAGCGCGCATATGCCGCTTGAATACGATCGCTTCATCGAGGCAGCTGCAAAGAAGGACGATCCATACGAGGTAATTGGCAAGCGCATAGATGAGCGAGCAGGGCGTGCCATCAGCGAACTTGAGATAAGGGGCGTCATTGTGGAGCGCGAGCGCTGGCGCACGTATCCTGCAGGAGCTAAAGCTGCCCAGACGCTTGGCTTTGTTGCGTACGACAATGACAATACGCTTGCTGGACGCTTCGGACTCGAGCGGTACTACAACGATGTCCTTGATCACAAGGCAGATGGGCTCTTCGGCAACTTCTTTGCCGAGCTCTTTGCCAATCTCGATAGCGTGATCGTTGACGCGCGCAGCGCGCGCCAGGGAGACATCATCACGAGCATTGATCCTGTGGTACAGGAGAAGCTTGATCAGGTTATCGAGACTACCAATGCTCGGTACGGCAGTCGCGAGACGGGTGCCATCATTATGGATCCGAAGACCGGTGAAATTATCGCCATGGACGTTGTGCCAAGCTTCAATCCTAATGACTTTTCAGAGGCAGATCCAACGGTGTTCGGTAATCCTATGGTCGAGCACGTGTATGAGTTCGGTTCGATTGTAAAGATGCTCACCGTTGCAGCAGGCCTTGATGCCGGCGTTATAACGCCGCAGTCAACGTATAACGACGTCGGCTGTATCGAAGTGAACAGCCGCACCATCTGCAATCACGACCTAAAGGCTCGCGGCGTGGTGCCGATGCAGGAGATTCTGTCGCAGTCGCTTAACCTTGGTGTCTCCCATATCACACAAAAGCTCGGCCATGATCGGTTCCGCGACTACTTTAAGAAGCTCGGCATGGGTACGGAGACCGGCATCGATCTTCCAGAAGAAACGCACGGCATCATCACAAACCTCGAGAGTCCGCGCGATGTTGAGTACTTCAACGCGTCGTTCGGACAGGGAATTGCGCTCACGCCGGTTGAGATGATGCGGTCGCTCTCTTCGCTTGCCAATGGCGGCAAGATGGTGACGCCGCACCTGGCACGCGCGGTACGCCTGGAATCAGGGGTAACAAGAACGCTGACCTGGGGCGAGCCTGAGCGCGTGTTCTCACAAAAGGCGACCGAGGAGACTACGCGTATGCTCGTGAATGTGGTGGACGAGGCGCTTGCCGGGGGAGGAAGGAAGATTCCTGAAATGAGCGTTGCCGCTAAGACTGGTACTGCGCAGATTCCGGATCCAACCGGGGGCTACTATAAAGATCGGTACCTCCACTCCTTCTTCGGGTACTTCCCGGCCTATGAGCCTAGGTTTGCCATCCTGCTCTATACGCGGGAGCCAGGAGGCGTAAAATATGCGTCTGAGACGCTCACCGACCCGTTCATGGAATTGACCCATTTCCTGATTAATTATTACGATATACCACCTGATCGCGCCTCATATGAAAACGCTCGCTAGAAATTTTGTCGCCTCAGCACTCGCCATTCTCTCAAGAGGTATTCTGCGCAAGTACCGGCCAATCGTGGTAATGGTTACCGGCAGTGTCGGCAAGACCTCGACCAAGGACGCGGTTGCGGCCGCACTTGGTGAACATTTTCTTGTACGCAAGAGCGAGAAAAGCTATAACAGCGAGTTTGGTGTGCCGCTCACGATCATCGGCGCAAAGAATCCATGGACCAATGTCGTGCGCTGGCTCAAGGTCTTTCAGGAGGGACTCGCGCTTCTCATGCTGCCGAATCATTTTCCAAAGCTGCTGGTGCTTGAGGTTGGCGCTGATCGTCCCGGAGATCTTGCAAAGATCCTCCGCATTGCAACGCCTGACGTAGTTGTAGTCACCAAGCTTCCTGATGTGCCGGTGCATGTGGAAGCGTATGCAACTCCGCAGGCGGTGCGCGAGGAAGAGTTTGCTCCTGCGTATGCGCTTAACCCAGGTGCCGCGCTCATTATTAGCAGCGATGATCCTCACGCGCTTTCCATGGCAACGCCGCTTCCGGTGAGCATTACGACCTACGGCTACGCAGAGGGAGCAGATCTCCAGATACGAAATGCAAGGCTCGCAGAGGGTATGGAGGGAGAAGTAGCTATAGAAGGGAAGCACTACACGCTCCGTGCACCAGGGGCGCTTGGCAAGCAGCAGCTCTATGCGCCAGCTGCTGCGCTTGCTGTTGCTCGCGCGCTCCATGTGCCGGTTGCGCAGGCGCTCAGCGGCCTAAAGAAGTACACCCCGCCGCCAGGCCGCGCGCGCATCCTGTCTGGACGTAATGGCTCAGTACTTGTTGACGATACGTACAATGCGTCGCCAGCAGCAGTAGAAGAAGCGCTCAACGCGCTCTCGCTTGTGCCAGGGTCCCGCCGAATCGCCGTGCTTGGCGACATGCTTGAGCTTGGACGCTATTCAGCAGAGGAGCACACACGCATTGGTGCTGTGGCTGCAAAAACGTGCGACCTGGTGGTGTCAGTTGGCACCCGGGCGCGCGCAATTGCTGAAGGCGCGCGCAAGGGCGGGCTTGCTGACACTCAGGTACTTGAGTTCTCTGACTCGAAGGGTGCGGCAGAAGCGCTTAAGGAGGTGGTGCGGGAGGGGGACGTCGTTTTGGTGAAAGGCTCACAGTCCATCCGCACCGAACGAGTGACCGAGGCTCTGTTGCAGCGCCCTGAGGATCTGGAGAAACTGGTGCGCCAAGATAAGGAATGGAAGCGCCGCTAGTGCTTCATTTTTGCCCTAGAGTCTGCTATATTCCTCCTACCGGCCCTATCGTCTAGCGGTTAGGACGTCGCCCTCTCACGGCGAAAACCGGGGTTCGATTCCCCGTAGGGTCACACAAATACATAAAAGGAAACCGCCCGGCACAAGATGGAGCCGGGCGGTTCCTATTGTGGCGGGCGGCGTTAGCCGTAGCTCAGCTGTTCGATGCCGTAGACTTCGAGCAGCGCTTTCCTGATCCTGGTCAAAGCGTCAGGCCAGAGATGCTTATTGTTGATGGCGACCCTGAAGCCGTTCTCGCTGAGGCGGATCGTGCCAGCCAGGCTCGGCAGCTTCAGAAGCAGTTCGACGAACTGGCGGGCGTCTCGTCCGAGACTCCGTTCAAGCGCATCGAGACGCCGTTCGGTCAGGCGAGCAGGATTGATCTCCATGCTGCGCCCGTCGGTCAGCTTGAGGCCGTGGAAAGTCCATCCGGTAGCGAAGCCGCCCGGATAGTACACGAACGATGCTTTCGGCACTGCACTCATAGTGCTCTCCTTTAAAGGGCAGGGGACGCTTACACGTCGCCCTTGGTTTTCTTGAAATCGATCACGACGGTGATCTCGACGAGACCGTCTCCAGGCTCGCCAGGATCCACCTTCATGAGCGTGCACTCCGGTGGCAGCTCCTTCGTGTTCAAGGGGTCGAACCCCTTGAGGCACGAAGAGGCGAGCAGCGCCGCCTTGTCGACCGGTTCAGGGATGGTAATCCCCGGAACCGGCTTGTCCTCGGTCTTGTCGGTCATTGGGTTGCCCCTCCATATCAAGCTCCAGGAGAAGCTTAGGGTTTATGCTGCGGTCTGTAAAGCTAACGATACACGCGCGTCCACAAACCGCGGCCAAAGGGCAGAGGTACATAGGTACCAATCTTTGTTCTATGAATTGAGAGCGCGATTCCGGTTGTGCCGAGCGTGCGTGCAACACGATTGGCAAGCGTGCGCATGTAGGTGCCGCTTCCGACAATCGCCCGCGCGCGGACTACCACAAAATCACGGGATCCTGCTGCGGCAAATACGTCATCCCAGAGAGGACGTATGGTGCCGATGCGAAAATCTGCACCGAGCGCTTTGGACGGTTCATCGCTCGTCGGAGCTTTTGAAAGCAGGGAAGTTATACGAGCCTTTAGCTCTTCAGTTGAACTAGCAGTAACAGAGACGAGCGTTGTCGCATGCACTATTTCCGTATGGGTCGGTATCGTGATCGAATCAAGCGTACCTTCAAGCGCATACATAAAGAGGGGCTTTCCACGTACTGTCTTTGAAGAATAGACTGGGTACGCGCGCTCATGAGAACCACGCTCGTTGCTGAGTGCTTGCACTAGTGCTGCTGTGTCTGGCTTGGTAACGCTGCCTCTATAGTGGGGGATGCCGAGCGCATCTCCCGTGTCTGTCTCTACATCAAGCACTATCTCCATCTCATACTCTTTATCGAGCCCTGTATACGAAGACTGTTTCTTGCACTCGTCTCCAACCAAGAGCAGGAGCTTGCCGGAAGCCATGGGGTCAAGGCGGCCTGCAAAAGAGACAGGGAGCTCGTCCCCGCTGCCATTCGCCGCTTTCCATTCACGAATCAGGGCAAGCGGAGTCTTGCCGATCGGCTTCTCTAATACCACATACTTAGGCAGCTTCATGTGTGAGTAGTATGCGGCACTATCTATATAAAAAGAAACCGCAAGCCCGGAGGCCTGCGGTAGTGAGTTGCTGCCCTTAGGCAGCGAAATTCTGGAATTCCGGAGGACGTTCGTCTTCCGGGAGGAGATGATCTCCTCGCTCGATGCCCATTTTGCGGGCCTCGTTCTCCATGATCAGCTTTTGCCGTGCGATCTCGGCGTCAGCAGTTGCGGCCTGCTTGATGCGGGTGTCCGCACCCTTCTTGCCTAGATCGCTCAGCTCGCGCCGATACTTGTCGAGCTCTTCGACCGGATGGCCGTTTCGCTCGGCGTAGTTGAGGCGCTCACGCGCCAAACGAACGTCTGTGGGAACGTTCCTCTTTGGCCTACCCATGGGATTCTCCATACTCACGTAGTCATAATACTCCGAAGCGCGAAACCGCGGAAGCGGCTCAGGCCACGGTATGGCATGCCAGAGACGGACTACAAACCAGAGCACGCTCTGCAATAAGGCTTCCGGCAGGTCCGGCGCGTCCTCGTAGCAGGTGAGGTGG
>DATMJP010000005.1:0-4166 GCA_035553815.1 Minisyncoccota bacterium | reverse complement strand
ATTCCCCTCCGAGGAACAATTGTGATTGCGGGGGCGCGAGCTTGTGCTCTGCGCCAGAGAAATCTCCGCTTAGGATAATACTAGGAAAATTGAGAAAATCAAGTGCTACGCCTCGTCTTTTTGATGGAGTGCCTGGTCTTTGCGCTCAAGCGTGGTACGGAACTGCGCAAGCGAAGCGCGCAGATCAAAACGCTTTTCCTCAGTTACGATCTCAGGACTCTGGCGGCGCGTGCGAAGCGATTTCACGATACGCGTAAGGACGCGTTCAAGGATGCGGACCACAATGAGCGACGTGTGCGCAATATCGTGCACAATGCGCGCTGCAAGCGAACGAGTGAAGTGCGATAGGAACGCACTCCAATCAACGTGACTCATGATGAATGTGATACGCGCTACCCTTTTATCAAAACGCCCACGGAGCGTCCCGAAGAATCGGATGCCGTGGGTCGTTTCGTAGTGCGTCAGCGCGAGGAATGCGCCGAGGAGTGTAAGGCTGAGGAGTATGGCGATGATGTACGCCATACTCTGTTAGCCGCGGGCTGAGAAGCGGGCGAAGCGGGTAATTTCTACACGCTCACCAAACTTCTGCGAGGCCTCGGTAATAAGGTCGCGCACCGTCTTAGAGTCGTCCTTAATGTATGGCTGATTGAGAAGCACCTGGTCGCGGAAGTAGCTCTGGAGCTTGCCTTCGAGAATCTTCTCGCGCATCTCTTCTGGCTTGTCCTTCACCTCTTCGGTAAATACCGCAACAGCGGCAGTGCGTGCTTCCTCAGCAATATCGCTATCTGAGAGATAGGTTGGATTAGTTGCCGCTACCTGCATAGCGATCTCGCGTGCGAGCGCGCTGAATTCCTCATTGCGGGCAACGAAGTCGGTCTCTGAAGAAAGGAGCACCATAGCGCCTATCTCGCCTCCATGGAGGTATGACGCGACGGCACCAGCTGCAAGCTCGCGATCTGACTTCTTGTCTGCTGCGGCGCCTGAGCGCTTGCGAAGAATTACCTCAGCCTGCTCAACGTCGCCGTTGGCCTCTTCAAGAGCCTTCTTGCACTGCATGACCGATACGCCGGTCTTGTCGCGGAGCATCTTAAGAGTTTCGGTCGTGATTTCCATGAAAGTACGAAGTTATGAAAGTAAGCGCACGAATGCGCAATGCGCTATTAGCCCTTGCGGCCGGTCTCGTATGCGTCAGCAAGCTCGTTCAATACAAGCGTGACAGCCTGGCGAGACGCGTCGTTTACGGCAACTGGGTAGGCTGCATCCTTAAGATCGCAGTCTGAGCTCATGATGCCGATAACCGGAATACCAGCATTGCGAGCCTCCTTGGTTGCATGAGCCTCATGGCGCGTGTCGACGATGACCATAGCGTCAGGGCGGCGAGCAAGGTCGCGGATACCCTCAAGACGCTCAGAAAGGCGGTCAATCTCGCGATCGATGTAGATGCGCTCAAGCTTGGTGTAGAGCTTGCTCAACTCGCCTGATGCGCGCTTTTCTGAAAGGTCAGCGAGGCGATCGATGCGCTTCTTGATCTCTGGGAAGTTAGAGATGGTGCCGCCAAGCCAGCGGCCAGCGACAAACGGCGTACCGAGGCGCTGCGCAGTTGCGCGAACAATGTCAGAGACTTCGCGCTTGCCGCCAACGAAGAGCACGGTCTTGCCATCGCGTGCGAGTGCAGCGATAGCTGCCTTAGCTTCAGCAAGCTGCTCGTCTGTTTTCTTAAGATCGAAGATCTCGACGCGGGACTTCGTGCCGATAATGTAAGGCTTCATTGATGGGTGCCGGCGGCTCTTGAGCTGCGCAAAATGAGCGCCCGTCTCAAAGAGACGGTCAACGCCAGGTCCGGCCATATCGTGTATGGTCATATTGTCCATAAAGGTAGCATGGGGCCTAAAAACGCGCAATTCCTGGGCCTTAGTCGGCGTCCTCAGCCGCTCCCACTCCCCCGTTCGCAGCTGCCGCCTGGAGCGCCTCCACGATGTCATCAAGGTTTCCCTGGAGTATTTTTGGCAGATTATGCCAGGATTCCTTCAACCGATGGTCCGTTATACGGTCTTGGAGGAAGTTATAGGTACGGATCTTCTCCGAGCGGTCTCCGGTGCCAATCTGCCCTGCACGCAGTGCCGCGTGCTTCTTTGCTTCCTCTTCCTCAGCAAGCCGTTCCAATTTCGCGGTTAGGATCTGCATTGCCTTCTCGCGGTTTCCAAGCTGCGAGCGTTCGCTTGAAGAGCGCACATCGATACCTGTCGGCTTATGGACGAGACGCACGGCAGACTCGACCTTGTTCACGTTCTGTCCACCAGCACCGCCTGAGCGGGTGAACTCCATTTCAATGTCGTCCATCTTTACTTCCACTGTCGGCTTAACGCGAATCGGAAGCGCTGCTACGGAAGCGGTTGAGGTATGGATGCGGCCGGACTTCTCCGTTACCGGCACGCGCTGCACGCGGTGCACGCCCGTCTCATAGCGCAGCGCGTCATACGCGTCAGTACCCTGGATCTCAACCGTAAGATCGTCAATCCTGCGCACCTTCCAGCCCTTTAGTTCTGCATACCGGCTATACATATCGCGCAGCTCGGCAGCAAAGAGTGTTGCCTCGTCCCCGCCAGCGCCGGCGCGAAATTCAAGCACGATCGCATGCGGCTTTGCAGCTTCCTCTTTATCCTTTTCTATAATCCGCTCGATCTCATCCAAGATCTCAGCCTTGCGTGCTTCAATACGCAGCAGGTCATCCTTTGCGAGCGCCAGGAGCTCTGCATCTCCGCCAGCGGCAGCATGCGCATCCTCCGCCTCTTCCATAAGGCGCTCATATTCTTCCGCCAAATATGCGGTCGAGAAGTTTTTCTTAAATTCAGGCGAATACTCCATAGTTCTATGATAGCAAGAGCGCCCCGCCTAAACGTTGGCGGGGCGCTCTTGTGCAGTCGTTACTTACGCTTGAGGGCGCGCTG
This sequence comes from Minisyncoccota bacterium, assembly GCA_035553815.1. Taxonomy (GTDB): domain Bacteria; phylum Patescibacteriota; class Minisyncoccia; order Phycocordibacterales; family Phycocordibacteraceae; genus C7867-001. Next base: position 1,218 of record DATMJP010000005.1, on the reverse strand, counting down.
CTTGAAGCGCTCAACGCGGCCGGTCTTATCGAGCGTACGATCCTCACCTGTATAGAACGGGTGTGACTTTGACGAGATTTCGACGATTACCTTCGGATACTCCTTACCCTCAAAGGTACCCGTTTCGGTTGAACGGATGGTTGAACCGATAAGGAAGGACTCTCCCGAGGCGATATCCTCGAAGATGACCTGGCGGTAGTCTGCCGGATGGATGTCTTTCTTCATGTGGGTAGTAGCGTACCATACGCAAAACGCCCGTGCAACGCGGGCGTTTTGCTACTTTCCCCTTATTTCTAGAACTCCTCGAACTGAGGGATGACGTTCACAATCGCGGTATCAGTGACTGCCCCGCCATCACACGAGATCGTGTAGGTGCTCTGGGTGCTTATTGCCGGGGTTACCACTGAGCCATTCGGCACCGTACATGAAGACGAGTTCACCGTCTGGTTTACGCCTGGGCCGCTAATCGTACAGGAGGTGTTGATCGCGGTTGCGCTCCAGGCGATGGTAGCCGTTCCATTGGCGTTCACGCGGTTCGGCGTTGCAGTGATCGTTGCACTACGTGTGCCTGGGCAGATCGAGACGTTCACCACCGGACATGTTGCCGCTGCTGACGCGCCCTGTGCGGAGACGGTCATCTGGTACGTACCTACTGAATTGAAGGTACGGTTTGCAGTTGCGTTGTTGCCGAAGGGACCACCACCCTGTGGTGAGCTCCACGAATATGGTGCACCGGCGCTTCCAGACGTTGAGGTCGTGTAGGTCACGCTGCCGCCAAGGTTTACGTTTCTTGAAGAAACGTCACACGATACTGAGCTCGTGATAGGACGGCTTGCAACCGAGATTGAGTAAGTCGCACAGTTATTGCCCTCATTTGATTCTGCTACTGCACCGTACCAGTCTGCACATACTTCAACCGGGTAGCTGCCTTCCGAAGGGAGCGTGACATTGAAGCTCACCGTACGGTTTGAACCTGGCTGTACTGCAGGGATGTTTGGATAGTCCGCATAAAGGTCACCCTTTGAACCTGGAATGCGGATATACGCCCTGCTTGCGTTGGCAACGGCGGTACCGACGTTGTTCAAGGTTGCAGTAACGGTTACTGACTCACCTGCAGTTGCAGTTGTTGGCGAGATGCCGCCAGGCGTGAGATCAGGCTGTGCAGCAGGAACGGGTGGGTTTGAGACAATTGCACTACAGGTAGCGCTTCCTGAACCC
>DATMJP010000004.1:0-2536 GCA_035553815.1 Minisyncoccota bacterium | reverse complement strand
AGCTGCTCTTGCGTGAGCGGTGCCACGGGAAGACAGGGCGGCTTGTGGAAACACGGGCCGCCCTTTCGCTTTTTTGATACCAAATTCGATAGGGTGTATAGTGTGGTTCTTATGGCCAAAAACTACTACGAGATCCTCGGGGTCGATAAAAAGGCCACGAACGACGACATCAAGAAGGCGTTCCGCAAGCTCGCCCAGAAGCACCACCCGGATAAGGGCGGAGATGAGGCTACCTTCAAAGAGATAACTGAGGCGTACAGCGTCCTTGGCGACGAGAAGAAGCGTCGCGAGTACGACAACTACGGCCAGACCTTTGGCGCAGGCGGCGCTCAGGGCTTTGATTTCAACGGCTTCGGCGGTGCGCATGGTTCTCAGTTTGCTGAGTTCGATCTCTCAGACCTCTTTGAAGGCTTCGGCGACATCTTTGGCGGTGGCGGCCGCGGACGCACGAAGCGCGGCCGAGACATTTCTATCGACATTGAAGTTACCTTCAAGGAGTCAATTATGGGCACGAAGCGTTCTGTGCTCATCACTAAAATAGGCAAGTGCGATACGTGCGACGGCTCAGGCGCAAAACCTGGAACCGAGCAGCACACCTGCAAGACCTGTAACGGCCAAGGACGCGTTCATGAGACGCGCAACTCACCACTGGGAGCATTCACCAGTGTGCGCACCTGTCCGACATGCGAAGGCGCCGGCAAGGTGCCAAAGGAAAAGTGCACCACCTGTTCTGGACACGGCATCCTGCGCAAGGAGGAGGAAATCAAGATTGAAGTACCTGCCGGCATAGATGGCGGCGAGATGATCCGCCTTCCAAGCCAGGGCGAAGCTATCAAAGGCGGCATGCCGGGCGATTTGTATGTAAAAGTACATGTGAAGAAGCACCCGGTATTCAAGAAGGAAGGCGCGAACTTGGTTATGGAGCTTCCCGTGAAATTGACCGATGCGCTTCTTGGTACAACCGTATCCGTCACGACGATTGACGACAAGGTACTTGAAGTGAAGGTGCCGCCTATGAACGAAACAGAGGAGACGCTTCGCATTCGCGGCAAGGGCGTATCGTATGAGAACGGCAATGGCGACCTCTTGATCCACGTTACTGCAACGCTCCCACGCAAGCTCTCAGGCAAGGCAAAGAAAGCGATTGAGGATTTGAAGGCAGAAGGGTTCTAACTAAGCACAGCAACGCTCTACTCGAAACCGTTTTAAGACGGTAAGCTAGAGAGTAATGGATGTTATTACTCAGGTAGAGCAGTTTGCGACAGTCGGCCTATCAAGCGTTTGGCTGTGGGTAGGGAACTTCCTCGTACTCGTAGTGCTCACGGTAGCGCTTCTCATGTTTGCCATGCGCGGGGGACGAAGCGCGCTTATCTCGCTCATACTCGCGCTCTACGGCGGATACGCTATCTACATCGTTTTTCCATACACGGAAGCCATCGTTGCTGCCGGCGGCACACAACTCATACAGGCAGTGCTGAGCATCATGCTCTTTGCTGCTGCAACGTTTGGCCCGTTCATACTCATTCGCCGCATCACGAGCGGAGGATTCGGCACGCTCAGTTTCGTGCCGAACCTCCTCCTTGCATTTCTCACCGCAAGCTTTTTGCTCGCGCTTGGCTACCACGTATTTGATATTAGCAACATCTATTCATTCCCAGCTCCGCTCGATAACTTGTTTGCGCCGAAAGGCTACTTTTTCTGGTGGTTCATAGCACCGCTTCTAGGGCTGTTTGTGCTCGCTCGCTAGCGCTATTGACAACAGCAGGCTCAACCCTATACTCATGGCAGAAGTCGGGCGGACTGGAGGCTTTATTGATTCCAGTGGTGAATGTGATTGTGCCAGGCAAACTTATCACTTCAACGCACTTCTCTATGCGAACTCGCATACTCTCAGGCTTTGAGCGGATTTACCGGGTAGTTATTCCATCCCTGGTTATTTTGAGCTTGGTTATAGCACCCTTTCCTGCGCTTACTGAGCCAGATCTGGAACCTGTCACTGACGCAAAAAAGCTTTACGAAGAAACGTACGGCACCGAGGGGACTGAGCCGGTCATTGTTGCTCGTTTTAGCCGTGGCAATCCCGAGCCTCACATAGCGCTTCCTCCCTCTGAGGAGAGTGCTTCACTTTTTACTGCATTGACTGAACAGCCGCTTCCTGCGGCTGTTTTTGCAACCACCACTGAGGAGGTGCAAACATTGCCACTCGTTGCTAAGAAGTCAGTGCGTGTCTCATCTCGCAGCCAGTCAAATATTGCTGCTGCTATGCAGGTTGCTGCAGGGACAAGCGCGAGCGAAATAGTAGAAGTTGGACTTGATGAAAATTTAAACATCGCTGAGACCATTGACGAACATGGCGCTCGCACCCTCGCTGAATATAACGAGGCGGGTGATCCCGTTAAGATCACTTCTGCCGATGGCAGCATTACCTATTACGCCTATGACAAGGACGGTAATTTGATTGACATTGTCACCGAAAAGCCAGAACGCCTTGCTCGCAGAAGCGGAGAAGGATTCCTTGCGCATCTGGGTAGAGTAC
>DATMJP010000003.1:0-29432 GCA_035553815.1 Minisyncoccota bacterium | reverse complement strand
CCATCGCACGCTTGATGATGTCTGCCTGCGTACCTTGGATCGGCGCATTGATCGCCATGCGTTCCGCCTGTGCGCGCACGTACGGTAGCGGCGAGCGCATTTCTGGGAACTGACGGCGGCGGCCGAACAGCGTTTCTGTGTAGCCGTTCTTGCGTGCAAAGCCCTTCGTCTCTTCCAAGTATTCAGCGAGGCGCGTGAACGTGGCGAAGTAGTCGTCGTAGAAACGATGGGCATCTCCGGTAGTGGTGCCGAGCTGTGTGCGCAGTGCATTTACGCCCATGCCGTAGAGAATACCGAAGTTGATAATCTTTGCGCGCCTGCGCATCTCTCGATCTACTTCAGTGCTTGGCACACCAAACACGGCAGCAGCGACTTCCTGGTGCACGTCGCGGCCTGACTTGAAAATCTCAATGAGCTTCTCGTCGCCAGAGAGAATCGCCGCGAGGCGCAATTCAATCTGCGAATAATCAAGCGCGAGAAGTGTTGAGCCCTTAGGTGCAATGAATGCGTTTCGAATCAAGCGCCCGCGCTCTGTGCGGATCGGAATATTCTGCAGGTTAGGATTCTGGCTCGCCATGCGGCCAGTTGTGGTGCCGGTCTGTATGAACTCCGTATGCAGGCGTCCATCACCATCAAGCAATGGCGGGATGCTTTCGACATAGGTTGAAAGGAGCTTTTGTATCTGACGGTATTCAAGGATGTCGCTAATGATCGGATGGAGCTCGCGCAACTTCTCAAGCTCTGATTCCTTGGTCGAGCGTTGCCCGGTCGAAGTTTTCTTCTGCCCCTTAACGCGGAGCTCCAAATCATCAAAGAGCACGTCGCCTAACTGTTTAGGCGAGCTGATGTTGAACTCCTTCCCTGCTGCTTTGTATATGCGTGCTTCTATCTCACTGAGTTCCGCACGGTAGCGGTCGCGTAGTGCGATGAGTGCTTTTTTATCAACGAGCACGCCGCATGCTTCTGACCGACGCAGCACAGGAATGAGCGGCTGCTCAATAGTTTCAAACACCTCCTGCAGCCTTCCGGTTTCTTTAATGCGACGGGACAGCTCGTCATACGCTTCTGCAAACGTTTGCTTCTTTGCGTATGCGAGCACATCCTCAGTGGTGGGGTTAGTGAAATCTGACATCAGAAGCCACAGCATAACTTTCGCTTCCGAGAGTTTGGTTGGATCTATATCCTCTTCCACACGCTCCTCCTCTTCCGATTCCTCGCCCTCTTCCGCATCGCTCAAAAGTACGCTGCGTGCCCTGCCGCGCAGTGAGCGGAATCCCAGCTCATCAAAGAGGGCGAGCAGTTTCGGAAGTGAGACTTTATCTTCGCGCGCTGTGTCTTTAAGCGAGAATGCAATCGGCGCATCAGTACGTATAGTGGCAAGCATCTTTGAAAAGATTGCATCTTCTTCATGCTCTTTGAGGAGATTCATGATGCGCGGCTTCACGCCTTTGGCAAGGAATTTCTCTTCGTCCTTATGAAGCGCTGCGTATATGTCCTCTATTGAGCCAAAGGTGGTGATGAGTTCGGTTGCCGTCTTCTCGCCGATGCCGGGAACACCGATGATGTTGTCTGAGGGGTCGCCACGCAATCCCTTGTAGTCAGGAATGAGTGCCGGATCAAACAAAAAGCGTTCACGCACGGCCTTCTCGTCGTACATGATAGTGTCGTTGAGCCCTTTCTTGAGGGTATACACCTTGACCCGGTTCTCGTCGACCAACTGAAGCGTGTCCATATCGCCTGATGCGATCACCACCTCAAGCTCCGGCGTATCCTTCAGCTCTTCCACGATCGTCCCGAGGATGTCGTCTGCCTCGAACCCCTCTCGCTCATATATAGGTATGCAAAATGCCTGAAAGACTTTGCGCGACGTGTTGATCTGAGTAGTAAGCGCATCATCGGTCTTTACGCGCGTTGCTTTGTAGCCTGCGTACGCCTCATGGCGTACGGTTGGTTTCGGTAGGTCGTAACAAGCAGCGATATAGTCTGGCGCGAGATCCTGCATGATGCGAAGCAGCATTGCTGAAAGTCCGTAGAGGGCGCCGGTTGGCTGACCATCCGGTCCCTGGAAATCTGGAAGTGCGTGGTACGCGCGATGGATGATCGCGTGCGCATCAAGAAGTACGAGCCGCTTTCGTTTAGGTGCCATAGGTTATGGTGCGGCTCTCGTCAGGATTAACCATGAGGGTGAGCGCGTAGTCGCTTTGCATAAGGTCAACCTGTTGAGGCCACTCAACGACCACGAGGTTGTCCTTGTCTTCAAGCACTTCATCAAATCCGAGCGGTGCAAGGTCCTCCCTTCCTTGAAGCCGGTATGCGTCGATATGCACAAGGCGCCTGAATGCGGCCTCCTCTGGAAGCTGGTAGATCTTCATAAGCACGAAGGTGGGGCTCGTTATGGCGTCCGTAACTCCCAGCGTGCGGGCAAGCGCCTGGGTAAAGGCGGTTTTCCCGGCTCCGAGCTCCCCAGAGAGGGTAAGGAGCGTGGCGCCAGATGCCTTTGGTACAAGCCCTCTCGTGAAGGTCTTTGCTTCTGCTTCGAGCGCTTCAAGACTAGGGAGTGCCTTTTCCATACCCCTATTGTACCAATTACAAAGAAAAGCATGGCAGGCTGCTTCCGAGCGCGCTATCATAGCTCCATGCCCAGCCATTTCGATACGGACGCCGAAAACGAGAAACTTAAATCTATATATGAGCATGAGGAGGAAGACCTCACGCGCATACTCGCTGATAAGTACGGCATTCCGTACATAGATCTATCCCTCTACCCTATTAATATGGACGCGCTGCGCCTTCTACCTGAGGCGCAGGCGCGCGAAGCGGAAGCGATTGTATTTGATAAGACCGGCAAGCACACGCTTGTTGCGGTACACAATCCTGAGAACGAAGTACTGAAGGCGGTACTGCATGACCTTGAACTGCGCGGCCTGATTATTCAGGTGCAGCTAGCTTCCAAGCGCGCGCTCGAAAAAGCATTTGAGCGCTATGCAGATCTCTCGCTTGCAGCAGAGAGCAAGCAGGGCGTCTTTGATATTGAAAGCGAAGAACTCAAGAAGCTCTCAGCTGAGCTGAACAATTTGCCCGCGCTACGACTCTTCCTTACCGACGCAGTTGATCCAAAGCATCGCGCACAGACTTCGCGCCTCCTTGAAGGCCTCCTTGCAAGCGCACTCACCCTGCGCGCGTCTGACATTCACATTGAGCCGGAGGAAGATGCTATTCGCCTGCGCCTGCGTCTTGATGGCCAGCTCACCGACGTCTTCTTCTTTGATGCGCACGCATATAAGCTCCTTACCTCGCGCATCAAGCTCCTCTCAGGACTGAAGCTTAATATTGCAAACCGCGCACAGGATGGCCGCTTCAGTATTGGTGTTGGCGATAAAGAGATCGAAATCCGCACCTCGCTTATTCCAGGTAACTACGGTGAGAATATCGTACTGCGTATCCTTGATCCTGAAGGTATTCAAAGGACATTCGCTGAGATGGGACTTAACGAGAAGCTCTATAAGCGCCTTGAAACTGAGATCCACCGCCCTAACGGCATGCTACTTACGACAGGTCCGACTGGCTCTGGTAAGACGACGACTCTCTATTCATTCCTGCGTGCCGTGCATACGCCAGATGTGAAGATCATCACTATCGAGGACCCTATCGAGTACCATCTCCCTGGCATTGTCCAGACGCAAACGGACGGCCGCGAGTACACATTCGCCTCCGGCTTGCGTTCGGTACTGCGCCAAGACCCGGACGTCATCATGGTCGGCGAGATCCGCGACTCAGAAGTTGCAGAAACGGCTATCCAGGCCGCACTCACCGGACACTTTGTGTTCTCAACACTCCACACCAATAACGCTGCGGGTGCGTTCCCTCGCCTCATGGATCTTGGCGTTGATCCTAAGACCATTCCGTCTGCCGTGACGGTTGCGATGGCTCAGCGATTGGTGCGCGTCCTCAATCCAGAAACGCGTATCAGGCGCCAGACGACAGACGAGGAGAAGCGTGCCATGGAGCGCATCTTTGCATCGCTTGAGGATAAGTCCCAGATGCCTGAGTCATTCGACTACGTATACAGCGCACACGAAACGGAGACCGACACCGGCTATAAAGGACGCCTTGGCGTGCATGAAGCAATCTTTATGGACGAGGAGCTCGCAGAGCTTCTTAAGATGGGGCCGTCTGCCGCTGAAATTGAGAAGGCAACGCGCCGCCAGGGCTATCTCACCATGGCGCAGGATGGCGTGCTTAAAGCCATATCCGGCTTCACCTCCCTCGAAGAAGTATTCAAGGTGGTGGATATTCCGCGCGAATAACACAAAAGCCCCGGGAGCTATCCCGGGGCTTTTGCTATCCCACACACAACCCTCCAGGCAGTCCGTCCAAAAGAGGACGGGTGAACAAATCGCCTGAGGGGACTCCCAGCGCACCACGTACAAGCGTGGTACCAGAAGATCCTTGGGGAAGTGCCCGAAGCCGTCAAGCCTTGCCTAGAGGGTTCTATGTAGGATGTAAATGAAAAAGGGCCTTCGAAAGGTCCTCACGAGGCCGTCCCTCATGTGCTATAATAGTAGCACCACCCCCTTTTTATGTCAAGTAGTTCTACGGAAAGCACGGGATTTGTAAAGGAGCGGGATCGCATGCTTGATGCGACGCTCCGCCCTACCCTTTGGTCCGAATACGTAGGCCAGAGCCACGTAAAAGACAACGTCAACATCGTTATCGAAGCCGCAAAGAAGCGCGGCACCATGCCAGAACATATTTTGTTCTACGGCCCTCCCGGCGTCGGCAAGACCACACTCGCTCACCTTGTTGCCGCATCCCTTGAGGCGCCACTCAAGAGCACTTCAGGTGTTGCGATCGAGCGCGCTGGCGACTTGGCGGCAATTCTCACCAACCTTGAACCAGGCTCGGTGCTTTTCATTGATGAAATTCATCAGCTCTCTTCAAAGATCGAAGAGCTTCTCTACCCTGCGCTTGAGCAAGGCAGCCTCGACATTGTGCTTGGCAAAGGACCGTCTGCACGCACCGTTGAACTCGCGCTTCCCCCGTTCACGCTGGTCGGCGCTACCACACACGTATCGCAACTCTCTGCCCCGCTTCGCTCACGCTTTGGAGGCGGCGTGTACCAGCTCGATTTCTATAGCGATGCGGACTTGCGTTCCATCATTGCGCGCTCTGCCGATGTGCTTGGTCTTTCTGCATCTCCTGAAGTTATCGAGCGCATTGCTTCGCGCAGCCGCGCGACTCCGCGTATTGCAAACGCTCTACTAAAGCGTGTACGCGATTTCTCTGAAGTGCACGAACGCGATCTTTCGCCGCAGGTGTGTGATGAAGCGTGCCAGCTCTTTGGCATCGACACGCTCGGTCTCACCAAGGATGATCGCCGCTACCTTGAGACGCTGCGTGATGCGTTCAAGGGCGGACCGGCCGGCATCCGTGCGCTCGCTTCAGCGCTCCATGAGGATCCGGATACGGTTGAAAACATGTACGAGCCGTATCTACTACGCCTTGGATTCATCGAGCGCTCGAGCCGCGGACGCATGCTCACAAATAAAGGAAAAGAGTATATAAATAATTGATATGGCAGGACACAGCAAATGGGCACAGATTAAGAGGCAGAAGGCCGTGACGGACGCGGCGCGCAGCCGCGCATTCGGACGTCTCGCGCGTGTTATCACCCTTGAATCAAAGAAAGCAGCAGGCAACCTCTCTGCCCCATCGCTTCAGGCAGCTATCCAGCGCGCCAAAGAGGTGAACATGCCGAAAGATAATATTGAGCGCGCAATTACAAAAGGCACTTCCAAAGAAGCCGGTGAGCTTGAACAGGTTACGTATGAATTTTACGGGCCGGGCGGTTCAGCATGCATTGTGAACGCGCTCACCGACAGCCGTAACCGTACCACTGCTGAAATTAAGCACATGCTCACCAAGAATGGGTATGAACTAGCCGCTCCTGGCTCAGCGCTCTGGGCTTTCACGAAGTCTCCTGATGGTTCATTCACACCGAACGAACCTCTGGTCGACATCACAGGCAACGATGAGGAGCGCCTCGGCACTATTTTGACTCTGCTTGATGAGCACGATGATGTGCAGGAAACGTACACCAACGTGCGCGGCTATGAGAATACTCGCGATTGATCCTGGCTACGACCGCATGGGCATCGCGGTGGTCGAGGGCGACCCTAGTAAACCTTCCTATGTATGGAGCACATGTGTCACGCCCCCTAAAGGCGAGGCGAGCCAGCGGCTTGCTGTTATAGCCGATGCGCTCGTAGAAGCTCTAGATACCTACGCGCCGGATCTCCTTGCGATTGAATCGCTCTTCTTTGGCACGAATAAAACAACAGCGATTGGTGTTGCCGAAGCACGTGGCGCTGTACTTGCTGAGGCTGGCAGGCGCAACCTTCCAGTCCGCGAGATCTCCCCGCAGCACGTAAAACTCGCAGTGACTGGGTACGGCGCAGCTGAGAAAAAGGCTGTGATGGCAATGATTCCGCGCCTCATCACCCTCCCTTCAGCTGCAAGGCTTGATGATGAACTTGACGCGATTGCGGTAGGCATCGCGGCACTCGCCAGTCGCTATCCCCATGCGTAAGTTATCCAGCTTGCAAACAGTATACGTTCTGCTCAAATAGAGGTGCTCGGGTCTGGTGGCGCGAGTATGAAAAATAATTTTGTAGTTATGATGGACGACCCAATGAACGACGATCTTCTTGCTGACGAAGAGGAGGACGAGGCGGTGGACCTCGGCGACGATGACGCAGCTGAGGACGACGAGGTTGCTGATGACGCGCTCACTGACGAAGAAGACGATATGATCTAACACAAAAGCGGTCCGATCTACGGGCCGCTTTTGTGTTAGGATGTCACCAAATGACTAAGAAGAAATTGCGAGGCCTAAAAGACCTCAAGTCCCTCCTTCATGATCCAAATCCCTTTGTCCGCGCAGGCTATATAGCTGGCGGCATTGGCCTTGTTTTTATAGGACTTATCCTGCTCTGGATCGCATTTGCACCAGCTCCAGACTTTGAATCCTTCCTGAACCGCAAGGTCGCACTTTCGACCAAGATCTACGACCGTACGGGCGAGATCGTACTCTACGACCTCAACACCGACGTGCGGCGCACCACCCTACCTCTTACCGAGGTATCTCCGTATATTCAAAAAGCTGCTATCGCCATTGAAGACGATAAGTTCTACCAGCACAGCGGCGTGCGTCCGATCGCTGTCTTGCGCGCTGCACTCGTAAACCTGCAGACCGGCGAATTCAGCCAGGGTGGTTCAACCATTACGCAGCAGGTAGTGAAACTCACCGTGCTTACCGGCGAGAAGAGCATCATCCGCAAGGTCCATGAATGGTTCCTTGCCTGGAAGCTTGAACGCCATTACACCAAGGACCAGATTCTTGAAATGTATCTCAATGATGCGCCGTTCGGTGGAAGCCTTTACGGTGTCGAGGCTGCTGCGCGCGCATTCTTTGGAACAAGTGCTAAGGAGGTAACGCTCGCTGAAGCTGCGTACCTAGCAGCGCTCCCGCAGGCGCCGACATACTATTCTCCGTACGGAAACAACCGGGAGGCTCTCGATGCACGTAAGAATCTCGTACTTGAGCGTATGCGCTATCTCGGCCACATCACCGAAGAGCAGTTCGAGGAAGCGCGCAATGAGACGGTTGCATTCAACCCTCAGCAGAACAGCTCGATCATTGCGCCGCACTTTGTGTTCTATATCCGCCAGCAGCTGGAGGAGAAGTATGGTGCTGATGTCGTAACTCAGGGACTTAAGGTCATCACCACGCTCGATGCAGAACTTCAGCACACTGCTGAATCTATCGTGTACCAGTACGCGCTTGAGAACGAGCGCCGATTTAATGCATCGAATGCCGCGCTTGTCGCGATCGATCCTAAGACCGGACAAATCCTCTCTATGGTTGGCTCGCGCAGCTACTTCGATCCAAATATCGAAGGCAATTACAACGTTGCTCTTGCCTTGCGCCAGCCTGGTTCGGCTTTTAAACCATTCGTGTACGCAACGGCACTCGCCAAGGGCTACACGCCGCAGACTATTGTGTTTGACCTCCCTACCCAGTTCTCAACTGCCTGCGCGCCGAGCGATAACTTCAATCGTGAGTTCCCTTGCTATGCGCCGGGCAACTATGACGACAAGTTCCGCGGTCCTATGACCTTCACCACAGCGCTCGCGCAGTCAATTAACGTACCTGCGGTTAAAACGATGTACCTTGCCGGCATCGACAACGTGCTCAACCTCGCAGCGCGTGCAGGCATAACTACGCTCGGCAACCTTTCCCGTGAAGAAAAATCACTTGCGCTTGCGCTTGGTGCTGGTGAAGTTCGCCTTCTCGACCTTACGAACGCTTTCGCCACCTTCGGCAATAATGGCGTCTACAACAAAGCAACCGGCATCCTGCGTGTTGAAGATGTGAAGGGCAAGGTACTCGAGGAGTACACGCCAGATCCGCAGGATGCGGTAGATCCTGGTGTCGCCCATGATCTCTCATGGATGCTTTCAAACAACGAAGCGCGTCAGCCTGAGTACCCGCCGAACAATCCGTTCTACTTCCCCGGCTTTGATGTTGCCGCTAAGACCGGTACCACTAACGAGTACCGCGACGTCTGGACTGTTGGCTACACCCCAACGGTTGCTATTGGCGTATGGGCCGGCAACAACGACAACAGCGCGATGGTGCGCGAGATCGCAGGCTACGTGGTCGCACCTATGTGGAACGCGGTTATGCAGGAAGCGCTCCAGAAGTACCCACGTGAGTACTTCCACGAGCCTCGCCCTATTCCTGAGAGCGCACCTCCCGCGCTGCGCGGCGTACACACCGGTCCTAGCGGCACGCATGACATCCTCCACTGGGTGGACAAGGATAATCCTCTTGGCGGCGGTAATTCTATAGGCGACGGCCAGTACGCCTACTGGGAATATCCGATCGGAGGATGGAGTTCGCCGTCCCCATTCAATCCGTTTATGGGTAGCACCACTCCGTTTATGGATGGTGAACTCATTCAGGAAATCATCCCGCCGGAAATACTCCGTACCCTTCCAGGGTATGAACAAGGTTTTCCTCCTCCGCAAGAAGAATCTAACGAATCTCGCGAACAGTAATATTCACTTCAGAGAGCGCAGCTTGCGCTCTCTCGAATTTCATAAGGAGCGCTGACTTCACAATTGGCGGCACAGAAAGCGAGAGTATGCCATCTTGATACTTAATTTGCTTTGGCAGTATAGAAACTGAAGTGACGTTGCTTAAAATTGCTGCGCACATGCGGCGCATCTCCGCTTCTTCAACTCCAGGAACTTTATGTTTGAGAAGCAGGTCGCGAAGAGACTTCATACGCTACTGGTTCATCGGCATCACGAGGTACAGGAACGAAGTGTCCCCTGTTCCCCGCATGACAAGCGGACGTCCAATGCCGCTGGCAGAGAGGGTCAGACTTTCTGCACTGATCGAAGAAAGCGGTGCTGAAAGGTATCGGTGGTTGAATGAGAGTTCAATTGATTCCCCTGTTACAGAGGCTGGAATACTTTCTGAAGTCTCTCCCACATCATTATTGCGCGCAGTGAGCGTGAGCTTCTTCTCGTTCGTACCCATCGCAAGGCGCACCTTCTGAAAGGTGTCTGAGAAGATTGCTGTTCGTTTAAGGCCTGACTCAAGATCCTTGCGAAGCAGGGTCGCTTCAGAAACAAATGATTTAGGGATGATCTGGGTGTAATCAGGATACGAGAGAGTCACAAGGCGAGTGGTCACAATGCCGGATGGCCATGAAAATGCGCATTGATGCTCATCAATCAATACCTCAATAGCATCGTCCGGAATAGTCTGCACGATATCAAGCGCATTCTTAGCTGGTATAAGCATTGAAAAGGCGCCAACCTTCCCTTCCACGGAGAGTTTCTTCTCTGCAAGACGGAAAGAATCGGTTGCAACTGCCTTCAATGTGCCGCTTTCGCACGTAAGCAGCACGCTCGCAAGTTCCGGGCGCACGGTTGATGGCGACGCACACGGTGCAACCGTCGTTATGAGTGCGCGCAATGATGCGCCTGGAAGCGAAAATTTAGCCTTAGGAGACTCTGGGAATGGGAGCGAAGGGAAATCCTCGAAGGGAAGGGTCTTAAGCGTGCTGCGACCTAATTCTGAGGTAATCACGACAGTATCACCTCCATGCTCGAGTGTGACGGTACCGGTTCCTGTGAACGAGGAAGTAATCTCGCGAAGCGTACTGGCAGGAAGCGCAACAACGCCCGGTGTCTTTATCTCGCCGCTCACCTTGTAATCAATGCCGGTTTCAAGATTAGTAGCGCGCAGTTTGATGCCATCATCCCCTGCAACAATGGCTATGCCTGAGAGTACAGGCAATGTTGCTGAACGACGCTCCGCAAATCGCGCAACGGTGCTCACTGCTTGAGCTATTTCTTTTTTATCTACTTTTATGATCATACCCCTCTTATTATTAGGTGTGTGGATAGGGGGATAACCTCCATATAGTCCCAGTATACGCCACTATTTTGAAACCTGCTCTCCCGGTATCCTGTTGAGTACTGCCCGCCAGAAGCGCTTCTAGTGGGGATAGAAATGGAGGGTATAGAACCGTGTGGGGATAGCTGGCTTATTTCTCCTCTCTTTGTCCCCACATTCACTCCACGCTTTTCCATACCTTATCCCCAGCTATACCAACAAGCTGCGGATATCTTGGATTTCCTTAGCAAGTTCCGTATCCGTCTGGACTTCCCTCTTCACCTTTTCACAGGAGTGAATAACGGTTGTGTGATCGCGTCCGCCAAGCTTATTGCCAATGGTCGGATACGACACGCCGAAATCCTCGCGCAGAATATACATAATGACTTGGCGAGGACGCACCACCTCTCTCCTTCGAGTCTTCTCATAGACGCTCTCCTCATCAATTCCGTAGAATTCAGCCACCTTATTCACTACGTGCTTCACATTAGGAGTTTTCGTTGGTCGAGAGAATGAACGGAGCGACTGCTTTACCTCCGCAAGGTCTGGCGGAACGCCCTTTACCTGGGTGTGACACACAATTGAGTTAATAACGCCCTCAAGCTCGCGGATGTTGCCTGAAATAGAAGTAGCAACGTACTCAACCACCTCATCTGAGAGCAAAACGCCGTTAGATGCTGCCTTTTTCTGCACGATAGCCATACGTGCCTCAGTATCCGGCTCGCCAATATCAATGGTCATGCCTGCAAGGAAGCGGCCACGCAGACGGTCTGCAATGTCTGGAATTGCTACTGGTGCGCGGTCTGAAGAGAAAATAATCTGTTTGTTGTTATCGTGAAGTGAATTGAATAGGTGGAATACCTCCTCCTGGGTCTTTTCACGCTTCGTGAAGAACTGCACATCGTCCATGATAAGGAGATCGTAGTGGCGGTATTTCTCCTTAAACCGGTTAGCAGTACCGTTTTGGATCGCGTCCGTGTACTCATTACCAAACTGCTCTGAAGAAAGGTAGTACACCTTGCGCGTCGGATAGAGCTTCTTGAACTGGTTTCCTATTGCCTGGATAAGGTGGGTTTTGCCACGGCCGGTATCGCCGTAAATGAAGAGTGGATTGTAGAGAATACCTGGGTTCTTGATCGCTGCTTGCGCTGCAGCATGTGCAAGCTCGTTAAAGGCACCTACCACAAAGGTATCGAAGGTATAGCGGGGGTTTAAGTTATCACTCTTGTTCTTATAGAAATCACTGAGCGGTAGCTCGACCGTAGGCTGATGGGGACGCTTTATTTCCTTAGGTTTTCTGGAAATATCCTTCACTATGTCGTATTCAATGTTGCGAAACTCATAGTTAACATCGCGGATTATCTTTAAAAGAAGGGTGTGGAACTTTTTCAAGTACCAGTCGCGGAAGAACTGACTTGGCACGCCTATATGTACTATCCCGTCCTCTATTTTGACGATCGAGCTGTCCCTAAACCAGGTATTAAAGTTGGCTGGAGAAATAGAAAGTTCAACCTGCGTAAGCACATACTCCCATAGCTCATGCGGATCTGACTTATTCATCGTTGCCGTATTATACGGGCACCTGGGGAAAAGTCGAAAGTCCCCTAAAATGTTGCGTTTACGGCTGGTGCCTGGTACTATCCTGTGGACAACATGCCTAAGCGCACCTACCAGCCAAAGAAACGCAAGCGCGCAACGACGCACGGTTTTCGTGCACGTGCTGCAACCCCAGGCGGCAAGAAGACCATTCTTCGCCGTCGCCGCAAGGGTCGCGCCAGCCTTACGGTATAACCATGATTCCACGCCGATTGCGTCTCTCCCGCCGGGATTTTGAGAGCGTAACGAGCCGGAAGGACTTGATGCGGGCAACCAGCCCGCATTTCTCCGTTACCTACGGCCCTGCGCCAAGCGAGGGCGGGTGCGGCGTGGTGGTCTCTAAAAAGGTAGAGCGCAGCTCAGTAAAGCGTCATCTCCTAAAGCGCCGCATTCGTGAAGTGCTGCGCAATCACTGCTCTAAGGACTTCATACTCGTTGTATACGCTCGTCCAAAGAGTCAGCTACTTCCTTTTGAGGATCTGCAGACTGAACTCACTGCCCTTATCGAGCAGACACGTGCGTAATCTGGTACTCTAGAGCACATGATTTCCTTTTTCCACGAGTACCTCTACATTCCGATCTATAACCTCCTCATTTACCTTGTCGGCGTCCTCCCGGGCGCTGATATCGGTCTTGCGGTCGTCATCGTCACCCTCATCGTAAAGTTCGTGACCCTCCCCCTCTCCATCTCAGCGCTTAAGACCCAGCGCGCAATGCGCCGTCTTGAACCTAAGTTGAAGGAACTCAAGGAAACCTACAAGGACGACAAGCAAAAGCAGGCGGAAATGATGTTTGCCCTCTACAAGGAAGAGAATGTAAAGCCGTTCTCAAGCATGCTCGGCATGTTCATCCAGATTCCCGTGCTCATTACACTCTTCCTTGTGTTCCAGCGCGAGTCGATGAGCCAGGTAAACCCTGACATTCTCTACTCATTCGTGAATGATCCCGGCACGTTCTCTGCCCTTTTCCTCGGATTCTTTGTCATTGCGGGCCACAATATAATTCTTGCAGTGCTTGCGGCTGCTACTCAGTTTGTGCAGGCGTACTTTGCCATTCCAATTCCTAAGCGCGACCCTAATTCGCTTCAGGATAAGGGTGCGATGCAGGCGGAGTTTGGACGCGCAATGGCAGTGCAGGCGCGCTACGTACTTCCCTTCGTTATCGGCGCGGTTGCGTTCACCTCAGGCGCCGTGGCCCTCTACTTCATTACAAGCAACATCGTCGGCATTCTCCAGGAGTTCTTTGTTAAGCGAACTATTGCTGAAGAGCCGGTAGCAGCATAAAGAAAAAGCCCCGCACAAGCGGGGCTTTTTCTTTAGAGATCGTATGCCCAGAGCGATCCGTCTTTCTTATTCTTGAAAACAAGCACATCGTTCCTTCCATCGAGCGCGAGTCCTACCATGTCGATATCAACGCTCGCTTCTGTTGAGGGATTGATGACGTACGTTGCAACGCGTCCTGCAACATCAATACGCCACAACCGATCTCTGAACGAGGCAACGCCCTGGTGCCAATCGTCAGGCAGGTTTCCTGTAGGGCCCTGCGGCACGCCGCAGTAAAAGCCCTGTTCCCCGTTCTCCCATACACACTTTTCAGCGAGCGTGCTCAATGGTAGCGCGATAACGGTTCCTGTCCTGCGATCAAGTAGCGAGAGCTTAAGGACGCGGTTCTCTACAAAACTGAAGAGCACGTAGTTGCTTGAAGGGCTTGGCAGGACTGATAGTCCACGGAAGGGGCCGAGAATGCGTGTGAAGGTTCCGGTACTGCCGACGGTAAATGCATAACCATCTAAGCCAGAAGAAGGTTTGGTCGCAGCAATAAACGGACCATTCGAGAGATGTACGATCACGTTGGAGAGGTTCGACGTGAAGAGTGTGCGTGGATTGGAGCCGTCTGGATTTGCGACGGTGCCAACCGATCCTGCTGATGAAGAAAGAAGTGTAAATATCGTTGTCGTGCCGCTTACCGCCACCTGCTCAATCCCGCGGTCAAGGAAGTAGCCGCCCTCACCTGTTGCAGGCAGTGCATAGGTTGCTACATGTTCGCCATTTGCGTCATTCACTAAGAAGCGGGTAAATGCCGTTGAGCCATCAGAAAGCCACGCCGCCTCCTGGATTCCTGGAAGTGTGCGATTTGAGATACGTGAGAGCGAGCGCTCATGAAACTTATACGAGTACACATTGCCGCTCGCGCGGTCTATATAGCGAACTTCAGTATCGCCTGGGACTGCGGGCGTACCTGAGGCAGTCTCGGCCTGTGAAGGAAGCGCGACAGATACGGCGCCGAGCGCTACTGGCCCTTCAGTAATGCGAATCAATCGAGGCGCAAACTCTTCACCGGCAGGAACAGGGCCGTCTCCTTCCCCGGTGTCGCCAAGACCGACAGGCGCGTCTCCCGCGCTGCCAAAAAAGTTACCGTCTGAAACTTCTAGAGCCGGACCCTTGGGTGCGAAGAAGAAGAAATATGCAGCAAGACCGATACCGATGAGGACGATGCTGCCTAGGACGATGAGAAAGATGCGGCGCATAAAGAAAGTATAGTACTAAGTTAGCTTTCGCATATTGCGCGCGCTTCGACACACATCCAATTGCCCTCCCCCATGCGCTCCCGCTCATCAGCGCTACAACCTGAGCTCGCTACCGTTAAGAGGTTGAAGTCCCTGTCTGATTCGATGTTTATCCTCCCTCTCTCAGCGGTGCAGATGCTGCTGAATCTATCAAACAGTTCCTTATCCTTGCCTGGAATAGCTACCCACTCGGTATCAAACCAGTTAGTAGGATTCCATTGATTGGCCCATGAACGATCTCGGAATACTCTGAAGTCTTTTGAATCGCTCTCGCATCGCGCGATGTAGGTCTTACCTGCGGTGTTGCAGTTGGCCGTTCCCTGCACTCCTATAGGACAATCTACGGCACCAGATACATCTCTGCCGCGCTCAGCTACTATGTCTTGTACATTCGCAGGAACCTGGTTGTTCTGACAGTACTGATCAAGCCACTGTCCTGCCGCCTCAGCGCTTGGTCTGTACACTGCCCCCACCAAGGACCAGCTTCCAGCGGAGTCGCCACCTGTTCCTCCCGTTGTATCACCTCCCGTTCCTCCGGTTGTAGGATCATCTTCAGGAACCGCAATCTCAGACTCAAGCCTCGACACATCAAGATCAAGCTCAAGAATCTTTGGATTAATGATGCCAAATACAATGACCGGGGAAAGCACAAGCAAGAGACCGAGCACAGCACCACGGATGAGATCTTTTGCCTGCTCGTTTTCAGAAACACTGCCCTTGTTGGTCATGAACTTAATACCAGCATGCATGATTTGGAATACTGCAAGCGTCGCTGCCACACCGATACAGATCTTGTAGAGGCTGTTAAGGAACGCAGGCAGATCAGGAGACTGCTCAAAATCAGAAAGGCCTGGGAGATTCGTAAGAGGCACAAAGCCTTGTGCAAAAGCAATGCTCGGCAGCGCAATGCCGCCAAGCAGGATGAGGTGAAGGATAAGTGCGAAGGTGCGGTAGCTCATAGTTATAGACCAAATATGCCAAGTGGGCGCAGCTCACCAAAACGGACTGTGAGCATGCTCTCTGCACTCTGGAACAGGAGCGAGCCCCTAGCGCTTGCTGCTAGAATTGCCGAACCGATACCAGCACCCGTAGAGCGCACCGTGATGTCCTTATCGTATCCGCTCTCAATCGAATTCATCGTCCAGGTGACTGCGGGCGTGCTTCCAAAGTAGTACGGTACCGCGCGGAACGTCTCCTCTTCAGTGCTCATAACCACCTCCCCACTGAATGCGGTATCGAAGAGTGGGCCGAGTAGTGGATCATTGCGATAGATGCGTATTATTGGGTCGACCGGTGCCACTACGGTCTCAGCGTATGCAACGAGGGTACTATCTTGCGACGTTACCGTCACAGAGACTGTTGCGTCTCGGTAGCGAATAGGGGCAACCGCATCGATAACGGACTTCCCTATCCCGGACGAAGATTCAAGTATGCGGTTGCCAAGGCGCCAGGTGTAGACGAGATTCTGTGGCGCAACACTGGTGCCTGGAGCGGTGCGTATATCAGGAATAGCCACGAGACGGACGCGCCCCTCAGACGCTACTAGCGGAGCCCCTTTATAAAATGGGTGGGTTGTAGTCAGTGGCTCTGCTACAAGTGCGACTTCAGCCGGGCGCACGATAACTTCTCTCTGCTGTGTCTGGCCGTTTGTGGTAACACTTACACGTATCGTGGTGCGCTCCCCAGGGCCTCCAAGGCGCGCATAGCCGGTGATGAGGCCTGAACCACGCTCAATCTCGGTGCCGTTAACCGAAATAACAACCGTACTGGAAGTAAGGTTTACGCCGTAACTGCGCGGCGTAATGGTGATGGTCTGATACGGGCGCGGGTACTGAGGGCTTATGGAGACGGAGAGCGGCTCAGTAGTGGGTAATCCCTGCGCAACCGCCGTCAATGACGGAATGAAGAAAAGAGCTGCTATAAGAGAAAGCGCGAACAATCGCATGCGTATAGTATACCGCCCTCTACTTGGTGTGAGCCTACGGCGTTTGGGTATTATGCGCGTGCTATGCCCCGCTTGTGCATGATCTCGAGCGCGAGGTTCATAAGCCGCACGATCTTCTTCTCCTTGTAGTGGGCCATAAGCACGAAAATAGTCGTCATAGGGATGAACTTAAGGAATGGGAGCAGCTCAATACCGAGCATGAGGAAGAAGCGCCGCACTATAAACTTCATCATTGCTTTCTTCCACCACCTGCCCTTCATCTTTCCCCAGAACCAGAAGAACAGCGTGAGTGAGACAAAAACTGAGAGAAGCGTGGTGACGATAATGCCTGCGATAGTCATATCAAGCGCATCGGTCACATCTTTAAATGCAGAGATTCCTGCTATAAGAAATGGAAAGTGTACTGGCTCAGGAGGATCTCTGAGGACATCGTTTGCGTCTTCAGCGTCAAAATTCTCACCTTTTTCATTAAATATGGCGCGGATCTCTCTGAGCGTACCGGCTACAAAGAGTGCCGTCTCTGCTTGCTGGAGGCGTGATCCGAGTTCAGCCATAGGCTAGGTACCTTGGCCTCCTTCCAGACGGTCTTTCTCTTTGCGAATTGCAAGAAGCTGGGAAGGGTCTGAGGTGATGATCTGGTCTTCGGTGTAGGACGCAACAATCTTAATTGCCACATGCTTAAGGCCGGCAAAGAAGAGGCCCTCGCCCACCCCAGACTCAAGGAGCAGGTACTTCTCCTCGTCGGTCAGATTAAAGGTCTCTTTGAGCACATCAATCGTCGTCGGAGACTGCTTCAAGAGAAGCTGGATCGATGAGTTCGTAAGGATCGGACGGCCATACGGACTTCTCAAGAAGTCTTCTACGTCCTGCGTAATCGTTGCAAGGCCGAGGTAGTACTTACGGCCGCGCTTGGCCATTGAGTAGAGGAAGGATGCAGTATCGTCAGACTTCATCATCCACCACGCCTCGTCGATAACAAGGAGGCGCTTCTTCAATTCATGGCGCACTGCATTCCAGATGTAGTGCGTGATGATATACATCGCGACCGGCTTCAGCTCGTCCTCCATATCACGCACTGAGAAGACGATCAACTGCTTGTTGATATCAACATTTGTGGGGCGGTTTATAAAGCCGGACCAGGTTCCGTGCGTGTATTTGGAAAGGCGCTGCACCAAAGACTCGCTTCCCTCCATGCCGGACAAGACGCTTTCAAAGTCAGACAGGAGCGGTGGCTCGATGCCGGTAAAGTCTGCGTCACCCGTGATGTCTTTCAGTGCATAGGTTTCCGTGATCGCGCGGTCAACAATCGCATCCTCCTCTGGTGTGAGGCCGCCGAGCATGATGCGGAAGAGGCCGACGAGGTTGATGATGTTTGAGCGCAGGATATCTGCTGGCTCCTCATCGTCTTTCACTGGCGGAAGATCAAACGGATTGATGTGGTGTTCGGACGAGAGCGAGATATTGAAGATGCGTCCGCCGGTTGCCTGCGCGAGGTATTCGTACTCGCGCTCCGGATCAATCACGATCACGTCCGTATCGAACATGAGTGAGCGAAGTACCTCAAGCTTCACGGCGTATGACTTACCAGAACCGGACTTGGCAAACACCACGGAGTTGTAGTTCTCCATCGAGAAGCGGTCAAAGAGCACGAGTGACGCATTGTGGCGGTTGATGCCGTAAAGAATGCCGCGGTCGCTTGTAAGATCAAACGATACAAATGGGAACAAGGAAGAAAGCGGTGAAGAGTTGAGTTTTGAATGGGATGCCAGCTCATCGCTCATGAGCGGAAGCGTCGAGCGGAAGCCCTGTTCCTGCTGAAAGAGTGCTGGCTTGGTGTACACAAGCTTCGCGTCAAGAATGCCGCGGATCTCAGACTCTATCTTATCCAAATCCTCTTTCGTTGAGCCGTAGATCGTTATGTAGAGGCCGACTTCAAAGAGGCGCTCCTGTGCCTGTTGCAGCTGATCGCGCAGATCTTCAAGGTCGCGGTATGCGGTATCAAGCATAGGATCGCGCACGAGACCCTTCTCTTCCCTTTCAGCAATCTGGCTCTGTACCTCGGCAACCTTCTTCTGGAAGTTGCGCATTACAATGCCGGTTTCAAGAGGATGAATAAAGATCGCAACATCCAATTGCTTTGAGAGGTTAATGATCGGGGTAAACCAGCTGTCAGAAAGGAAGCGCGGATAGGAGATTGTGTAAAACGAGCGGGAAAACTTCTCACCGATCTCAAGCTCGCGCGAGCCAACCTTAAGCGCTGCCGGCGCAATGGTGTCAGCAAGATCGAGTTCGCCTGCTGCATAAATGTCCTGCGGGAGAACCGGAGTGAGTGCCGGCTCTTCGCTGCTGTTTCGCTTGTTGAAGAAATCGCTTAGTGCCATACGTTATTGCTGAAGCCGGATAGGGTTCTCATGCTCGCTTGGATTAAATGAACGATACAAGAGCTCAATGATCTCTTCGGTGCCAAGAGGCACGGCGCGCACGCCGCTTCCAGCGAGCGCGCTTGCGACAAGCGCCATGCGCTGCTCAAGCTGCGCGCGATACTCAGCAAACGCGTCAGATCCCATATCGACGGGCGTGTTGGCCTTGCTCTTCGGGAGGAATGGGAGTGCGCTCGCCACTTCGCTTGCCGGTGCCGCATCATACGGAACAACAACATAGAAAAGCTTAGTCATGATCTCAGAGCCCTCAATGAATGAACGGATGAACTGAATGTATTCGCGCAGCTGAATGCGCATAAGTTCGGAAGACTGTGACTCCATACGCTCCTCAAGAAGCGCAAGATACGGGCGAATGTCCATCTTGCGGGAGTGCACTACGATTTCAACCGAGAAATCGAGCGTATTGAGGAAGTTCTGGAAGCCGCCGATGATAGCGCGCTGCTCGTCTTCGGACTTCAGCGCGAAGTTGATCGAAGAGCACATAAGAATGCCCCGGTACCCGCCATTCTTGAGCATCACAACGCCGTTGCGAATTTCTTTAACAGGCACAAATGACTGGGCGGCTTTGGTTGCGGGCATGTTATTGCTGGGTATCCTTAATATCAAGCGACCATGCAAGCTCATGGAGCTTGTTCTGCGAGAGGCCGAGCTTCTCACGTACTTCTACTGCAGGTGTAGCGGGCGCAGCAGGAATATCTTCCGGCCGCTTCTCTTCCCTCTTCCATATATAGAGTCTGCCGCCGAGGTAGTAATTGAATCCCGCTTCAAGTATCTCAATGAATGGCTTGTTGTTGATTCGGTAGAACGCAAGCGCGAAGGTAAAGATGCCGAGCGGAATTGCAAGCGCTACGCCAATGATGCGCGGAAGATAGAGCACGAGCACGACGCAGATACCAAGTCCGCCAGCAATGTATACGAACTGCTTTATTGAGAGCGGTCCGAATATTTTCTCCTCAACTTCGATGAACTGCGGTACCTGGTACTCCATTGCTAACAGTATACCAACACTCCTCTCAAACTAGATGGGTTCACGATATGGATCCGCACCGAATTCTTTTGTAAGCGGAACCTGCGGAGGTGGCGCGTACTGTGGTTGCGGCGGAACAGGTGGCGGAGTCCATGCAGGGGGTGGCGTTGGTTCAGGAGTAGGAGGTGCAACAGGTTCCGGCTTAGGAGGTTCTGGAACTTGCTGCTGTACAGGGGCTTGCTGGGGCGGATAAGGATATGGTTGTGGCTGCCCCGCTACAGATACGGGCACCCAGTACGTCTGCTGCTGAGGCGGCATAGGCATATAAGGCGGCGGATACGGCGTATATACAGGCTGCATTGGCGGATACGCAGGATGTGCATACTGTGGCGCCTGCCACACAGGCTGCTGAGGCGGTGGTTGTGGTGCTTCTGACGCGCTTTGCACGTCTGCCTGCATGGTGCGGACACCGCGCACATCTAATGGAACATCAGGAGTTGATGGCGCTTGTGGTGCTGGCTGCGGTGAAGGAGCTGGATCCGTAGCACCTCCCTCCTGCTCCTTCTTTCGGAGTGGCTTGAATACGATCTCATTAATATCCGTAATAAGTGCCTGTACGGTTTGCTCCTCGATTCCAGCAGCACGAAGCTCCTTCATGAAATCTGCGGGTTCCTCTTGGCCAAGAAGCATGAGGAGAAGCTCTCGCTGCAGCAGTCCACCCTGGTCTACGTGAAGGTTGTGCTTCCCCATGAGTGCTTGTACGGTCTGGGAAAGATCGGTCAGCACGAAATCACGTACCGGTTTTGGAACACGTTCAAGAAGTATCTCAATGCTGTCCTCGAGTGTTGGTTCTGCCATGCTGCGTCTATTGTACAGCACACTATGCTACGCGTTCGGTACTACTAGTGTGCAGGACCGTGCCCATGACCTCCGCCAGCGGGCGCACTTGGGCCTGCAGCTGGTGGTGCTGCGTGTCCTCCCGCGTGCTCATCCTTGTCTTTGTCCTTCTCCTCAAGTTTCTTTGCAAGAACGCCGAGCGCCTTATCAACGTCGCTCTTTGTTGCTCCTTCCCTAATCTTTCGGATTACCTCATGATCAGCATGCGGACCGACCGTGGTGTACTTGTTGTAGGTAATGCCGCCAAGATTGAATACGTTAGGCCTGCTTGAGTTCTCAGTGCCTTCAATAAAGGTCTCAGTCTTTTGGCGTTCAGCATCTGCGTTCCATGTCTTGATGCGTGCTTCCACAGCTTTCTGGCGGGCATTGAGCTGCTTCCCTGCCTCATCCTCAGGATTCTTGATCTTCTGCTCATACGCTTCCATAGCGTTATGCATGTTGTCTCGTGCTGATTGAAGCCTCGACGCGTCACCTGACTTACGTGCTTCTTCAACTTCAGCGCGCGCACGTTCGACATTCGTGTATTCTGCGCTGACGCGCTCGCGCTGCTTCTTCTTGATTTCATCAAGCTCCTCCTTAAGCTCAGTTGAAGCAGCTTTCTGCTCATCAGATGGCTTGAGCTTCTTGTAGAAGTCCTCGCGGTCCTTGATAGCCTTCTCCTCAATGCCGTGGTATCCATGAGCCGCTGTCTTATTTGCTGCACCGAGATCTATACCGGCTTTCTTAACACCAGCAATGCCTGAGACAGACTTGCGTCCATCGAAGCTTGCTGCAGCACCGTAATCAAGTGACTTCAGCATGAGACGAGCCATGCCCGGATGCTTCTGGGCCCACTCGCTTGAGCGCATCTTCTCTGCATTTTCTGCAGACGCCTTACCGATAGTTCTTCGTCCGATGACGCCAGCGGTGCCAAGGGTTGCTGCGCCGACTGCCTTGCTTGAGACATTTACCGCAAAGCTTGCGCCTACTGCGCCAAAGTTCTTTGCCATAGTCATGGCAGCGATCATAAAGCCGATCATGAGAGTAAAGAGGATGAATACGCCTCCTGAGCTCACCGTCGTACTGCTAAGAGCCTCGGTAATAGTTCCCTTTCCTCCTTCATTGAATACCGCCTGCGCTCCTTCCATGATCTTGAGACCGACAAAGATCATAAGAAGGTAGATCGGCGCGAAGAACGACTGCGATATGAGCATCTTCCACCACTTGCTCGACTGTTCTTCAAACTGCGGTATGGCCATGCCTGCAAATCCAAGCGGCGAAACCACGAGAAGAAGCATGAGCGTGATTGCGCGAACCATGAACATGATCGCGGCTGCGCCAAGCGTGATCATCATCACGATCATGAATATGCAGAGTCCTGCATAGAGCACGAACATTTGTATACCGTCGTCAGAGGACCATATGTTGCTGAAGTTTGAGAGTCCGTCGAGCGAGAAGATCTGGGTGAGACCTGCAGCAGCGAGTACCTTTCCTGCGATGCCCTTTTCTGTACAGTCAGCGCTATTGCCGATATCTGCACAGTTGTAGTCTCCAGCGTAGCTGTAGAACGAAGCACTAAATGCGTTTGATATATCGACGACAGCTTCTGAAACAAAAAGGCTGAAGTTAATAAGTATCGCAAAGATAACCAGGCGCGGCAGCGCCTTCCCTACATTAAAGTGGCCGATGTTAAGGATGGTCTGAAGACCGATAAATATGAAACCAAACAAGAGGAGGATGTTGCCGATGTCGCGCAGCACGCTCCATGCAAGCAGTATGCCGGCTGAATTGCCGAAGTAGGTTGCAAACTGGAAGACGGTCACTAGCATCACCCAGTTAAAGAACATACCCACAACACCAAGCATCCATCCGAAGAGTGAGACGAAGATCCAGAGGATTGATGCGCCGATCTTGCCTCCGACACTCTGAACACACGTTAGGATGTTGCCGTTTATAAGACTACAACCATCACCGTTATCTCCTGTGCCAACCGCACTCTGCTCTTCACCAGTGCCTCCGCCTCCGGTCGTCGGATCTCCGGTCCCTCCGCCAGTTCCAGGCGTTTCTGTACCATCACTTGGCGGCTGTGCAATTCCAGGAGGAACTGGCGCCACTCTGTTTATCGATACGGTATAAAGCACCGTTTGCACATATTCGTTGCGTACAATGGTTCTAGTCGCTTCTGGACAGCTGGTGTCCTGACAATCGCCAGCACGCAGTATGCGTGCGTTTGCAACATCTTGCGAGAGACCTCCTGCGACAGCATTAGTTGCTGCAAGCTCATAGTAGGTAAGCTCATTTACGGTAAGCAGAACCGGACCGGACTGGGCAACGAGCGGTGCGCCGGCAGGCCAGTTGCTTGGCGTTTGTGCGTTCGCTATTCCCCATCCGCTAGAGATAAGAACAACCACCGCAAGTGCGGTGCCTACGCTTTTGAACAATAGTGACGCTGTGCGTGCCGCGCTCATGAATACAGTTTACGTCCCGCACTCTTTCGCGATATCCATCATTTGTGTATAGAGTGTGCCGGTTCCGCTTCCAGATTCGGTCTTTGCACGAGCAACCTCGGTTGCGCTTGGGAGTGTGCCGCCTGAAAGAAGCGCCATGTAGTCATTTGATGCAGTGCTGAGTACGCTGGTTGAAGGGTCTTCTCCTTCTGGGATTCCGCTGAGGATGTTCGTAAGTGCCGCAACTGCGTCCTGCCCGCGCTTTATTGCATTTGCTGCTTCTGCAAGTGTTGCGCCAACGAGCGCCTGCTTCTGCTCCTTATCAGCGCACACACCACTGGCAAGCCCTGCCTGTGCGGTGGTAGCTGCGCCCTGAATGCGCTGCCATGCAGTTACGTATGCAGTTGCGTTCGCCTGCTCTTTGCGCACATTCTGTGCAAAGCCGCTGCGCATGCTTGTTGTATTGCCTGCGGTGCGGTTAGGATCGGTCGCGCGCGCAAGCGGAGAGGCGCCGCCGTTTGTACTTGGACGTGAAGCACCTATAAGTCCTGTGCCGCCGAGCACCTGTGTTACGAGCTGCATCGCAAGTGCGCCAACGATAGAGTCAATCGAGTCAGCAAGCTCAAGCTGGCGTAGCGGCGACTGCTGATTATGGATAAGCTGCTGCTCAATGACCGAGCCTGGTGTCTTCACTTCGTACTGGAGACACTTCTCTTCCTTGCCGAGCGAAGGAACTGGATCGCTGTATGCCTTACACTCCCCTCTCCATGAGATAAAGCCGCGGCCGTTCCTAAAGTCTTCAAGGCGTTCGAATGATTCTGCTTCGATACGATTAGCAAGTTCGGTGCCTGCGATGTAGTGTGCGCCGATCGGATTGTTCGCCTGGTGGAGCCATACCGAGAACCATGCATTGAAGCCGCCCTCTTCAAAGTCGCCATCCAAGAACGCACGATCGTTCGGTGCGTACTGGCGAAGCGTGTAGCGCAGGCGGCGCTGGAGACGCTCTTCGCTTGAGTTCAAGTAATATGCAGCGCCAACACCGGTAACCACGCGCTCGAGGAACGGCGAGACGTTCATCCCTTCAAGTTCGAGGTTTGCAAAGAAATCGCGCGCAACACCATCTGCAAGATTGCGCATGGAAATGTTGAGATCGGTAACGAATGCAGGAGAGCCGTCAAAACCGCTGTTGATCCAAGTCACAATGCTATGTGTCATTGACTGGATTGCTGCACGAGCAACCGCAAGCGCAATAGCTTCGAGAATGCGCATGGTTATGTCCTCTGTCTGCTCTGCAGTTTCCACGAACGCGGTCTCGACTGCGGCAGCAAGGAGCGGTCCCGGACCTTCAAGGGTTGCTACCTGCGCCTGCGCCCTTGGTGTATAGCGCTCAAGAAGCGGTGTGAAGGTAGAGCCAACGAGTGAGAGCGCGACGAGGAAGGTGACCGATTGTGTAAAGAAGCGCTTCATATCCTAGTACTGAGCAAAGTTCTGGATAAGTGAGCCCGGCGCGCCGCCCTGCACTGAACCGGTTGCGCCTGCCTCCCGCGCAATTGTGCCAAGCGTGGTAACCATGTCGCGCGATGATGGCTGCAAGAGCGCAAGCGCGCCGAGCACCGCAAGCGGGTCTTTCTCGTATGCAGCGATCGCATCAGTAGAGTTGGAGAGCGTATCAAAAGAGCGAATGAGGGTGAGATGCTCGTCGCTAAGTTCAGCTGGGACGCGAAGTGCTGCAAGTTCTGTAGCGATTGATCCGTACGCGCGAGCGAGCGTTCCTAGCTTTGGAAGTGCAGAGCGGTCAGAGTTTTCAATAAAAGCCTGCGCAAGAAGCACAGGACTGCCCTCCCCTTCGCGCACCTCATTGCGGCGCAGTACGCTCTCAAGCTCTCCTACGTACGCGATGACTGAAACATCAGCACTGCTCTCTACTGACGCTGATGAGTAGGTTGAGCTGAGTACGGCGCTCGCCTTTCCTGAGAAATCGCCAAGGAGCTTGGCGATAAGTGCGTCCTGCTCTTCCTGTGTGAGCGGTACGCCCTTCCAGGTGCTTACGTATGATTCAAAGAAGGTACGGGAGAACTCCTCAGTGAGAGTTCCTGGAGCTGGTGCAAATCCAGGGATAGAGGCCACATCAACCGGCTCAGGCACCTGTTCGCTGATAATGCGCTGCGTCGAAAGTAGGCCGCTCGTTGCCGCTTCCCCGTCAGAAATGCCGTCCCCATCGGTATCAGGGACATTCGGATCGGTGCTGTAGAGCACCTCCTGCCAATCAGGAAGACCGTCTCGGTCAGTGTCTTTAGCTGCATACGCACGAAGAAGTTCCTCATTTGACTCTGCGCCTGCGAACTTAAGCGAAAAGAAGCTTGGTCCAGAGAGGACGTAGGCGCCGCCGACAAGAACAAGCGCGACCGCAAGTGCGCCTATAAGACGAGTGGTACGTGGAGAAAGTGGAAGCGTTGGCACTATATATATGGTATCACGCACTATCGCGTGAATTCATCACTGCTACATGTGCATTACTACGCCGTGAGCCGTGATGCGAGCGCTACCCATGCATCAAGATGTACATCTTCAGGGCGCGCGCTAAGCGGGATGCCGACTTCATGAAATGCAGGCTCGATCCCCTCTTTTTCCGCGACGAGCTCAAGATTTCTTCGCAGAAGCTTCCTTTTATGTGCAAAACCTGCGCGCAATACCGTAAAAAACCACGATTCTTCTGTCTCAGAGCGAAACGGCGAGGCAATATCGGCAACGGTAAGTACTGCCGAGTCGACAGAAGGAGCGGGTACGAAGGCACCGCGCGGTACGGTGAACTCATAGCGTGGCGTCCCGTACGCTTTTACCGAAAGCGAGAGCAGACTCTCTTTTTTGGAGCGAACAATGCGCTCCGCGACCTCCTTTTGCACGAGAAGGGTCATGGAAACGGGCTTAGAAGTTGCTGTGAGGAACTGGCGAATGATCTCTCCGGTGATGTAGTACGGGATATTAGCCACCAATCGGTACGCAGTTCCTAGTGATTTCGGATCAAAGTCGCGCACGTCAGCATGGATAAGCGTGAGCTTCCCGCTCGCGATCTCCACTTTAAAGGTTTCATTGAGCTCCGGAATAAGGAGATCGTCAGCTTCAATAGCCACCACCTTCCCTGCCTTAGCCAGAAGTTCGCGTGTGAGCGCGCCATGTCCTGGGCCGATCTCAAGGACGGTATCGCTTTCCAGTACGCCCGCAGCAAGGACAATGCGCTCGCTTGTCTGGCGATGCATCAGGAAGTTCTGTCCGAGGCTCTTTTTAGCGAAGGAATATTTCATGCCTCTATGACAAATCCGTCATCGTCTCCGTACGCAGTGGTGTGTTCCATGAGGGATGCATCAATATCATGCAGGAACATGGATGGCTCCTGCAGGTAATCGGTGCCGTATATGCGCCGCACGCGTGCGAAGGTGAGTATGAGCTTCTTCTTTGCGCGCGTAACCGCTACATAGAAGAGACGGCGCTCCTCCTCCTCATCGCGTTCCTCGTTCCCCATGCCTTCGTGCGGGAACAGCCCTTCTTCAAGTCCGGTTACGAATACCGCATCAAACTCAAGTCCCTTTGCCGCGTGCACGGTCATGAGCGTGACGCCGCGTTTGCCGTCTTGTGGACGATCAAGCTCATCTTGATCTCCAGCAAGTGCTGCGTCTGCAAGAAATGCAGCAACACCTTCTTCCCCGCTTAGGTAGTCGTAGCGCGCAGCAAGTGTTGCCAATTCCTTGATGTTGAGCAATCGCTCCTGATCATCTTCTCCGCCCTTGGCGTATGTGGCTTCCATGCCGCTGCGCTCGATGACGGCACGTACAAATACCGATGGCGTTGCTCCCTGGAGAAACGCATTCAATCCATACACCACCTCTTCAAAAGCCTCTATCTTTGCTTTCTCAGCAGGGCGCAGTCCATCGCGCTGTCCGGCGATCAGTTTGCCGAGCGTTACTTTGCCAATACCGCGTGCTGGAAACTGCACGGCGCGCGCTTTGTCCGCTTCGCGCGATGGATCAAGTGCAAGCCTGACCCAGGACAATACGTCTTTCACTTCTTTGCGGTCAAAGAACCGCGTACCGAGGAGGCGGTACGGCACGCCTGCATGCAGGAAGCTTTCTTCAAGCGCGCGTGACTGGAAGTTTGTGCGGAAAAGCACCGCGATCTCTTCAGGCGAAGTGCCGGTCTGGATAAGTCTGCGCGCTTCGCGTGCAATCCAGAGCGCTTCTCGTTCTGAGGTATCTGCAGCATGGAGCATGATGCGGTCGCCGTATGGGTTGTCGGTGACCGATCGCTTCTCCTTTCGGTTGCGGTTCTTCTCGATGATCATGTTCGCAGCGTCAACAATGGTGCGCGTTGAACGGTAGTTATGTTCAAGCACAATGGTGCGCGCATTGGGATACGATGAATCAAACGAGAGCAGGTTATCAATGGTTGCACCGCGCCAAGTGTAAATAGTCTGATCAATATCGCCCACCACGAAAAGATTCTTGCGCGTACCGCCGAGAAGCGCTGCGAGTCTTCCCTGCAGTTCGTTCGTGTCCTGGAACTCGTCGATGTGTATGTAATGGAATCTGTCTTCTACCATCTGGCGGACATCCGCATGATTCTCAAGGAGGCGTACTGGTAGAAGAATAAGATCGTCAAAATCGAGCGCCTTCTCTTTCTTGAGCGTTGCCTCATAGCGTTCCCAGCACTCAGACGTTATGCGATTGCGAAAGCTCTCGCGCCCATGCTTTTCCCGGAACTCACTCATGCTCTGCCCGTCCCCCTTCGCTTTTGAAATACGTCCCAGAATTGAACGAGGCGGCACTTCCTTAGGGTCTACCTCAAGCGCTTTGAGCGCTTCTTTGATCGCCCGCTCCGAGTCATCACGGTCATAGATAGTGAAGTAGCGTGGAATACCCATCGCTTCCCCATATCTTTGGAGGAGTTCGCGCCCCAGGCCATGGAACGTTGCTACAAACGGCATGCCTTCCGACTCAAGTCGATGACCGAGACGCTCCTTCATCTCGCGCGCTGCCTTATTGGTGAATGTCACGGCAAGAATCCGTTCAGCCGGTATGCCCTTCTCGCGTATTAGATGGTAGATGCGGGTGGTAAGCACCTTCGTCTTGCCTGAACCGGCGCCGGCAAGCACCGAAATCGGTCCCTCAGTAGAGAGAACCGCTTCGCGCTGTCGGTCATTGAGTCCATCAAGATACGTCACGACTCACACTATACCTGGGAACACCGTTATCCCCCTAGTTCCCCCTCTCCTACCCTTTCCAAGACCCCTAATGTGAGGTCTAGTAGCTTTTCAACACGGCTTCATGTCAAGAGTTGACCGCCCCCTGGGGGAGGGTATACTGAGCCCTATCGTCTGATACGGCTGAATGAAAGAAAAGCTTATATACCTGGTATGTAAGCTTTTTTGTATTGTGAAGAAACGCTGAAGTATCCCCGCACAAACTATTTCGTATCCCAAGCAACCTTCCGATCTCCGTTTTACAAAAGGTCGGAATGCATACTGGACACTAGGATTCGCTTCCGTCGCCCTTATCGCAACCGGAGTCGCTTTCCTCTCATCTGCCTCTCATGCAGACGCCTTTTGGCCCTTCTCGATAACTCGTGCAGCTGACGAGGATTCTCCGGTCATGCACGACGCTGAGATCGACCTTCTCAAGGCGGCTGTTAACTCCGATCCAAATCCAGCCAAGGGCGGGGCTGATATCTCATTGACTGAGGGTTCTGCCCTCATCGCAAACGCGGGTCCTGGCGGCAGCGCCGCGTATCTTGAGAATAAGAGCTCAAAGGGTGCCATCACGACGTACACCGTTAAGGAGGGCGATTCCCTCTCAACAATCGCTTCAGCGCACGGCGTTTCTATGAACACCGTCCTCTGGGCAAACGATATTAAGGACGCAAAGCTCATTAAGCCGGGCATGAAACTTATAATCCTCCCGGTATCTGGTGTCCGCTACACCGTGCAGTCTGGCGATACGCTCGCTGGTGTTGCAAAGAAGTTTGGCGGCGACGCTGCAGATATAGCTTCATACAACGGCATCGTTGATGAAAGCCTAACCAAGGGCGCAGAAATCATCATCCCTGGCGGTTCTATCAAGGAGACCGTTA
>DATMJP010000002.1:0-3803 GCA_035553815.1 Minisyncoccota bacterium | reverse complement strand
CTTCGAGGGTGCTTGGCAGGTGATGCATGGTTGTCGTCAGTTCGTGGCTTGAGCTGTTCCCTTCAGTGGGGTAACGAACGCAACCCTCGTTGTCTGTTATATATGTCAGGCGAGACTGCCCCCTCACGGGGGAGGAAGGTGGGGATGACGCCAAATCAGCATGTCCCTTGATGCCCTGGGCTGCACACGTGATACAATGGCTGGTACAGAAGGACGCAATACCGCAAGGTGGAGCAAATCCCAAAAACCAGCCCCAGTACGGATTGAGGTCTGCAACCGACCTCATGAAGCCGGAATCGCTAGTAATCGTAGGTCAGCAATACTACGGTGAATACGTTCTCGAGTCTTGTACTCACCGCCCGTCAACTCAAGGAAGTTGGAAGTGCCCGATATCTTGATTTATTCAGGACTACGGCAAGTTCAATGACAGGGAGTAAGTCGTAACAAGGCACGGCTAGCGGAAGCTGGTCGTGGAACATATCCAATCGGAACGAGATGACAGAGATGTCACTCACGTCGATCATTCTTCGGAATGAGGAGATGGTACTTGTCCTTAAACAGTACTCGGACGCCGGATAACGGACCGGTGGCATAATCGGAAGGCTCAATTGACCTTCTGATTGCCGAATAGGCGGAACACAAGAGTACGCTCATCACCTTTAGATCACTCGTATACAGATGTCGCGCACAAAGCGGAGTTTTTCCCTCGGGGAAAACTCCGCTTTGTGCGTTTAGGAGGTGCAAATAGCTGCAGGAGAAGTTGCAAGACTAAGGCGCTTCACGCATCGGCGCCAGATGCGCGCTTTATTTCGATGCCGACGCAGCTTGTCGTCAATAGTAGATTGCCTCAGGGCTCTGAGGCCTTTTGGTTCCCGGGTTTTACCTCGGTGGACCATGCTTCTCATTACTATAACTAAGACGCTGGAAAAGAGGAGCTCTTTCTGTTAGTATCCTTGAGACCCCATAAGGCAAGCGTAGCTCAGTTGGTAGAGCACTCGACTGATACTCGAGCGGTCGAAGGTTCGAATCCTTCCGCTTGCACCCGCAGACAAAAGAGCCGTACGGCTCTTTTGTCATAGAAGGCACCTCTGGAATACTGGTGTTATGCCAGAAGGGCTGCGCTATACTATTTTCATGAAGCATATCTATATCGTCGCAGGGCTATGCGCCGCAGCTCTGATTGGAGGCGCTGCGTTCTATTTCTTCGGTTCTGGATTCTTTGCTGCTGCAATGGGAAAGACCGTTCCATTTTCCGTTGTTGGACGCGGACAGGATGCAAACGAACTCACTACACAGACTAATTACCGCATCAAGAACATGGATCAACTCCAGGCTCTCTGGACGCTTATGCATGCAAGCGAGATGCCGCCGTTGCCGCAGGTTGATTTCTCGAAGAACGAGGTGCTTGCCATCATGGATGGATCGCACGCAACCGACGGGTATGACATACGCGTCGTATCGGTGACGGATAAGGATCTCGAGCGCGTGGTTGCAATCGAGCATATGGCGCCAGCGCCTGAGTGCGCAGTCAATAGCGTGCTCACAAGTCCGTTCGAGATCATCGTGCTTCCAAAGATGCCTGAAGGCCTCACACTGCAGCACGAAGATTCGCTCGTTATCGCTGCCTGCCAATAATTCTCCTTTCCCTCAAGGTGCGCTAGTATGCGGAAATGGACGGCAGCGCCCTCTTTAACGGGAAACGAATAACGGTCATTGGACTCGGTCTTCTGGGGCGCGGGGTAGGCGATATTCGCTATCTTGCCTCATGTGGCGCGGATCTTATCGTGACTGATCTCAAGACCAAAGAAGACCTCAAGGAATCACTCGAGGCGCTTTCTGAGTTTCCCAATATCCGCTACACGCTCGGCAAACATGAGCTTGCTGACTTTGAGGACCGTGATCTTATCGTAAACGGTCCTGCGGTACCACTCGAGTCTCCCTATCTAGCGCACGCACGTGAACGGAATATTCCGATCACTATGTCCGCAGCCCTCTTTGCGCACCACGCTCGCGAAGCTGGTGCGCGCGTGATCGGTATTACCGGCACACGTGGCAAGACCACAACCACATACCTCATCGCAGAGATCTTGAAGCATGCAGGGAAGACAGTACTCATCGGCGGTAACGTGCCGAATACTTCAACACTCGCACTCTTGCCGCAGGTGACCAAAGACACCATCGCGGTGCTTGAGCTCGATTCCTGGCAGCTTCAAGGGTTTAACGAGGAGAAGCTGAGCCCGCACGTCGCGGTGTTTACGACGTTTTTCCCGGACCATATGAACTACTACCAGGATGATCTCGATCTCTACCTGCGCGATAAGGCAACCATCTTCCTCTACCAGACTGAAGCGGATACGCTCGTGCTGGGGCAGCAGGTGGCGCCGATCATTATCGAAAAGTATGGCGAGCATATCGCATCGCGCGTGGTTATTGCCGTGCCTACCGATGTGCCGCAAGACTGGGAGCTTGTTATGCCGGGTGAGCATAACCGCTACGCAGCTGCAGTTGCGCTGCGCACTGCTAGAACGCTTGGCGTTGCAGATGAGATCAGCAGGGAGGCGCTCGAGTCATTTGTCGGCGTTCCAGGCAGGCTCGAGCTCGTTGCGGTGAAGGACGGCGTCTCCTTCTATAACGACACGACTGCCACAACGCCTGAAGCGACAATTGCTGCGCTCCATGCGCTTGGTGCTGACGGAGGGAAGCGCGTAGTACTTATTGCAGGCGGCAATGATAAGGGGCTTGCTATGGACGGACTGCTTGCCATAATCCCGGAAACAGCAAAGCACATAGCACTTCTGGCTGGGTCCGGTACGGATCGCATTAAAGGGGCGCTTCCAGAGGCGCAGGTGTTCTCTTCGCTTGAGGAGGCATTTGACGATGCGCGCGCGCATGCTGAAGAGGGGGACATGATTCTCTTTAGTCCTGCATTTGCGTCCTTCGGCATGTTCAAGAATGAGTATGATAGAGGGAACGCGTTCATGCGTCTCGTAGAAGCCCTATGACCAATACCAGCCGCACCATATTCTTTTCAGGCATAGGCGGCATTGGCATGTCTGCGCTCGCGCAGCTCCTGCACGACCAGGGCGATACTGTGCTTGGCTCAGATCGCAGTGAGAGCCCGGTCACCGAGCTTCTTGCCGAGAAGGGGATTACCGTGATCATCGGACAAGACGGAGATAATATCGGGGAGGATATCGATGTTTTCGTATACAGTGCCGCAGTCCTTGATGACAATCCAGAGAGAATGCGCGCGCGCGAGCTCTCCATTCCGGAATTCTCTTATTTTGAAATGCTTGGCCAGGTTTCTGAGACGCACCGCACTGTTGCGGTCGCAGGCACGCACGGCAAGACTACGACGACCGGTATGCTTGCGCGCATTCTCTCAGACGCAGGCGCAGAGCCAACTGCGGTGGTGGGTTCTATCGTGCGCGACTTCGGCAGCAACTATCTCCCTGGTAGTTCCGATCTTTTTGTTGCAGAGGCATGTGAATACAGGCGGCACTTCCTCACGCTGACGCCGGAGGTGCTCGTCATTACCAATCTCGAGTTCGATCATTCAGACTACTTTACGGATCTTAAAGATGTGCAGCAGGCATTCCGTTCATTCATAGAGAAGGTTCCGGCGCATGGCGTCATCGTGACGGATACCGAGCACCCTAACATCGCGCCGCTGCTTGTGGGGGTGAAAGCAAAGATTGTGAACTACACCAGCGAACCTGCATACTCGCTCCAGCTTCCGGGTGAGTTTAATACCATGAATGCGCGCGCAGCGGCTGCAGCAGCAAAAGCAGTTCTGCCGACAC
>DATMJP010000001.1:0-8486 GCA_035553815.1 Minisyncoccota bacterium | reverse complement strand
CTTCTCTACATAGCCACGATCCTGAATAGTTTTCATGATGCTTGCGTAGGTAGACGGGCGACCAATGCCGCGCTTCTCGAGCTCCTTCACAAGTCCCGCCTCGGTATAACGGTTTGGTGGTTCGGTCTGCTTCTCTGTGTTGCCAAGCGAAACTACGGTAAGCGGCTCGCCGACAGTGAGTTTAGGTAGTTCAACATCCTCTCCGCGAGCGCGCGTATCAAGAGCAAGCCAGCCTGGGAAGATAACGCGCGAGCCGTTGGCAGAGAAAAGCGGTATGTCGGCATCAGCCTTCGCTTTTACGCTCGTGCGCAGTACTTTTGCCGACGCCATCTGGCTTGCAAGCGCACGGATGCGAATAAGCTCGTAGAGCTTCTGCTCGTCGCCGGTTGCGCCTGCAACAACACGCGATGGCTCGGTGGGACGCACTGCTTCGTGCGCTTCCTGCGCGTTCTTGCTCTTCGTCTTGTACGTGCGGATCTGCGCATACTCCTTGCCGTACTCCTTCTCAACGACGCCAAGGAGCTTGCCGATCGCGTCCTTAGCAAGCGTTACCGAGTCCGTACGCATGTACGTAATGTGGCCGGCCTCGTAGAGCTTCTGTGCTGCGCGCATAGTACGGCTTGGAGAGAAGCCAAGACGCGTTGACGCTGCCTGTTGGAGCGTTGACGTGGTGAACGGGGGACGCGGATTGCGCTCTTCTGCGCGCTCTGTGACATCAGCGACTTCCCAGGAGGCGTTCTCGCCGAGCGTTACAATGCGGGCCGCTTCTTCTTGCGTCTTTGGTTCTTCAACGCAGGTTGCGGGGAAGCTGCCGCCCTTTGCTTTAAAGACGGCATCAAGCACATAGTACGTCTCCGGAATGAATGCCTTGATCTCACGCTCGCGCTCGGCAAGGATGCGCAGTGCTGGAGACTGCACGCGTCCTGCTGAAAGTCCGTAGCGAACCTTCTTCCAGATGAGGCCGGAAAGATCGTAGCCAACAATGCGATCGAGCACGCGGCGCGCTTCCTGCGCTTCGCGCAAGTGTTCATCAATCGCGCGCGGATGGGTGAGGGCCTCTTCGACTGCGCCCTTAGTAATTTCATGGAAAACAACGCGCTTAGGCTTCTTGAGGCCGACCGCCTCCTTTATATGCCACGCAATAGCTTCGCCCTCGCGGTCAGGGTCAGTCGCAAGGAAGATTTCCTCAGCCTTTCCGGCTGCCTTCTTGATGCGCTCAATGACATCGCGCTTCTCGGCGGATATGACATAGCGGGGTACAAAGCCGCCTTCAATATCGACAGCGTCCTTGTTGCTCTTAGGGAGATCGCGGACATGGCCGACCGAAGCAAGGACGTCGTATTCCTTGCCGAGGTACTGCTGTATGGTGCGCGCCTTTGCGGGCGACTCAACGATAAGTAGTTTCTTTGCCATGACCGAGGGGTGTACGGCTACTCATACCGCACTATATATATGTAGGTCAAGAAAGACGGGTCTAAGAAGCCCGCTGCCACGCGCCGTACTTTTGTTGCGCAAGACCCTTAATCTCCAGTAGAACAAGCGCCGCACGCGTTTCCTCCTCCGAAAAAGGAGATCGTTTGCAGATCAATTCAACACGCTCTGGAATTTCCAGAAGAGCAAGCACTGCTGATTCGTTCTCTGAAAGATAGGGATCGACCTTTCTGGGCGTTTGCGAGAGGCCAAGCGCTTCAAGAATATGCTCTGGCGAAGCTACGAGGGCAGCACCGAGACGTATAAAGAGGTGTGCGCCGTATCCGTGAGGATCGGTGATGCGGTGCGGTACGCACAAAAGATCGCGATTGTATTCTGCAGCAAGACGCGCAGTAATGAGCGTGCCTGATCGTTCGCCCGCTTCAATGACAAGCACGGCGTCTGAGAGCCCTACGACGATGCGATTGCGCTTGGGGAAATCGCTCGGATACGGTGTGTGTTCCGGAGGATTCTCTGATAGCACGGCGCCTCCTGAGGCAAGTATCTGGGTTGCCAGCGGAAAGTTAGTGCGAGGCGAGATTGCAGCATCGCTCACTCCGGAACCAAGCACTGCAATAGTGTGAAGGCCGGCAGCGAGCGCCGCTTCGTGCGCAAGCGCGTCCGCACCGAGCGCAAGCCCTGAGACAATGGATACAGGATGATCGCTAAGCCCCTGTATAAGCGCCTTAGCTGCATCGCGTCCGTATGGGGTAAGCGCGCGTGATCCCACAACCGCAAGGTGCTTGGTGCCGGGCGCGGCAAAAGAGCCGCGCATCCACAAAGACTCCGGCGGTTGCGGAATCTCACGCAGGCTCTGCGGGTAGTCCCTAGGATGAAGTTGTCGGAGGGCGCCGTCCATACTATGCTTCATTTATTATAGTCCTATGCTTGATATCAATTTCATTCGCGAGAATGCAGACCTGGTGAAGGCGGGTGCTGCCAAGAAACGAATTACAGTCGACATCGATCGCCTGCTCGTGGTCGACGACGAGCGCAAGACCCTGCGCCAGCAGATGGACGACAAGCGTGCGGAGCAGAACCGCATGTCAAATGTGATAACGCGTGCGCAGGGTGACGAGCGCACCAAGATTATCGAGAGCATGCGCTTTGTGAAGGAGGGTCTTGCTGAGCTTGAGGAGAAGCATACGGAAGTCATGAAGGAATGGCAGAAGCTTATGCTTTCCGTTCCTAACCTTCCAGACATGACCGTGCCGGAAGGAGAGTCTGACGAAGATAATCAACCAGTCAAAACCTGGGGTGATATTCCAGAGTTCACATTCGCGCTTAAGGATCATGTCGAGCTCATGACGCGCCATGGCATGGCGGATTTCGAGCGCGGTACCAAGGTTGCCGGATTCCGCGGCTATTTTCTAAAGGGTGACGGCGTACTCCTTACTAACGCCGTATGGCAGCTTGCACTCAAGCACTTTGGCGAGAAGGGTCTCGAACCGCTCCTTGCGCCTTCGCTGGTGCGCCGCGAGACGTTCATGGGCACCGGTTATCTGCCGCAGGGCGAAGATGATCTCTACAAAACGCAGGATGGTGACTATCTTGCTGGTACTGCAGAGGTGGGGACCATGGGCTACTACATGGACGAGGTGATTGATCTTGAAACGCTTCCGGTTAAATTCCTTGCATTCTCTCCATGCTTCCGCCGTGAAGCAGGATCCCACGGCAAAGATGTGCGCGGTCTTATCCGCGTGCACGAGTTCTTCAAGTGGGAGCAGGTGGTGCTCTGCAAGGCGGAGCATGATGAATCTGTGCGCATGCATGAGTGGCTCAATCGCAACACGGAGGAGTTTATTGAACTCTTGAAGATTCCGTACCGCACGGTCACTAACTGCGGCGGCGACCTTGGTCTTGGCCAAGTGAAGAAATACGACATCGAGCTCTGGGTGCCGGGTGAGAAGAAGTATCGCGAGATTAGTTCGGCGTCGTATTTCCATGACTTCCAGACGCGCCGTCTAAACATTCGCTACCGTGACGAAGAGGGCAAAATGAAGTTTGCGCACTCGCTCAACTCAACAGCGATTCCAACGCCGCGCATCCTAGTTTCGATCATAGAGAATTATCAGCAGGAGGACGGCACGATCCGCGTGCCAGAAGCACTTGTCCCGTATGTCGGCAAAGAGATCCTGGGACGTCCGGCGTGAGCCGGTGCGCAGCGCACCGGCAGTGCAGCCGGTGCAGACACCGCGCACTCGTCAGTCGCTAAAAGCTAAGCGTAAAGAGCGCAGGAAGCGCCTCAAATTGATATTCCTTATTCTTGCGCTCATAGCGCTTGGTGCGCTCGTGTACCTTCTCTGGCAACCGTTTGTACGCATTCAAGAAATTACCGTAGAGGGTCCACACGCAGAGGAAGTACGCCGCGTGGTAGAGGAATCCCTATGGGGAACCTATGCGTTTGTGCTACCACGCAATTCAATACTTATCTATCCGGAAATTCAGGTTCGAGAGCGCGTACTTGAAGTGCATCCAGATATCGTTGCCGTATCGATTACACGCTCTGGATTTACGTCGATCCACGTTAAAAGCGTTCCGCGTACCGGAGCGTTCATGTGGTGCGGCGCGTCAGCCGCGCTTGCTGAGGGCTGCTATAGCGCAGACGCTGAGGGTCTCGTATTCGCCCAGCTTGCGCAGGCTGCTGCAACGACCAGCTTGCTTGCGGCAACAACAACAGCGGAAGCGTCTACTACAGATCCCGGTGTACTGCGCATTTATGCGCCGCTCGTATATGCAGAAGGCGCAGAGCCTTC
This sequence comes from Minisyncoccota bacterium, assembly GCA_035553815.1. Taxonomy (GTDB): domain Bacteria; phylum Patescibacteriota; class Minisyncoccia; order Phycocordibacterales; family Phycocordibacteraceae; genus C7867-001. Next base: position 4,260 of record DATMJP010000001.1, on the reverse strand, counting down.
TCCTATCCGCGCGCATGTCGTCGGTGCGCAGCGCATCCCTGATATCTTGCGATTCGTTAAGGCGATGAACCAGTTAGGCGTTGGCGTGGTGTCCGTTGAAGTGCGCGAGGACGAGGCTGACCTCTATACGCCGGAAGGCACCCGCATTACGTACATTCTCGGCCGCGAAGAGTCTGCTGCTGCGCTTGCTGCATCCTCGTTCCCAACGCTCAATGTTTCCTCAGGCGCATTCCTATACATCGATCTACGCTTTGATGGAAAAGTGTACGTAAAGCGCCATTCAGAAGTGGTCGAGGGCGAATAAGTGCGCTAAGGTGTCGGCAATGGAAACCTTCTGGAAGGGACTTAGAAAGCCTATTATCGCGCTTGCGCCTATGGCGGATGTTACTGATCCTGCGTACCGCAGGCTCATTAGCGAATGCGCCGCCGCTGACGTTATGTGGACTGAGTTTGTGTCTGCGGACGGCCTCTACTACACGCGCGAGAAGAAGGGCATACCGGACGAGGAGAATCCGCTCATGCGCGATCTCGCGTTCACTCAAGGGGAGCATCCCATCGTTGCGCAGCTGTTCTCTGCCAAGCCTGACATGATTCGCTACGCAGCGAAGCTTGCAGCAGAACGCGGGTTTGACGGCGTTGATATAAACATGGGCTGCCCGGACGCTTCTATTGAGAAGCAGGGTGCGGGCGCTGCGATGATGAAGACGCCAGAGCTGGTGAAGGATATTGTCGACGCGGCGCGCATGGGCGTTTGCGACGCGGGTCGTCCTCATATGGGCGTCTCGGTAAAGACGCGCATTGGCTACAACAGCGAGGCAATCGATACGTGGATTCCTGCGGTGCTTGCTGCCCGTCCCGACGCCCTTACAGTGCATCTGCGCACGCGCAAGGAGATGTCGAAGGTGGATGCGCACTGGGAGCTTATGCCGCGCGTCGTTATGCTTCGCGACCAGCTCGCTCCTGAGGTCGTACTGCTTGGCAATGGCGATGTGAAGGATAGGGCTGACGCACTCATGAAAATTGCAGAGAGTGGCGCAGACGGCGCTATGATCGGCCGGGGCATCTTTGGCAACCCTTGGGTATTTATGGGCCGTACCGATGTGACTGAGAACGAGCGTCTCGATGCACTTGTTACGCTCGCGCACTACTTTGAGGCTATGAAGCCCGGGAAGTCCTTTTACATCTTAAAGAAGCATGTGAAGGCTTTCGTGACCGGTTTTGATAACGCGGCAGAGCTGCGCGCAAAGCTTATGGAGGCGACATCTGCTTCCCAGATGGAAGAGATTGTGGCGCGTGAATCAGGTTTCTAGGGAGGGTATACTAGTGGAGTCATGGCACATCAATCGCTCTACCGCGCATACCGTCCTCAGTCGTTCAAGGAAGTCATAGGGCAAGACCAGGTAACTACTGCGCTCCAAGAATCCATAAAGGCTGAGAAGATCGGCCACGCCTACCTCTTCTCCGGTTCGCGCGGTCTCGGCAAGACGTCAATTGCGCGCATCTTTGCTCGCGAGCTTGGAACTACTGATAAGGATCTCTACGAGATTGATGCTGCGTCTAATACGCAGGTCGATCACATGCGCGAGCTTATCGATAACGTGTACACGCTCCCGTTTGACTCGCGCTACAAAGTCTACATTCTCGACGAGGCACACATGCTCTCTAAGAGCGCATGGAACGCGTTCCTTAAGACGCTTGAGGAGCCGCCTGCGCATGTCATATTCATACTTGCAACCACTGAGCTCGAGAAAGTGCCAGAGACCGTGCAGTCCCGCTGCCAGGTATTTGAATTCAAGAAGCCAACCCGCGAGGGCGTAGCAAAGCTCATTACGAGCGTTGCCAAGAAAGAGGGCTATACGATTGATCCATCTGCCGCCGACCTGCTCGCGCTGCTTGCAAACGGCTCCTACCGCGATGCGCTCTCGGTACTTGAGAAAGCGCTTTCAGTGACTAAGGATTCCACGCTTACGCGCGAAGAAGCAGAGCGAGCAACAGGCACACCCCGCCATGCGCTGGTGGATGCGCTTGTATGCGCACTTGGCGAGGGAGACACCGGTGCAGCGCTTGGCGCAATACGCGCTGCAGAAGAGGCGAGCGTTGATATGCAGCTCTTCCTTTCGCTTGTTATCGAGCACGTGCGCAATGTGCTTCTCGTGCGTCATGCGCCTGAACTGCGCGCAAGTTTGAAAGCTGAACTTGGTGAAGCGTATGAGGGAACAGAAGATATCGCAAAGAACGGTGCGAAGCTAACCCACACTGCGCTTAAGGTGCTCATCGACGCTGCAGCGCGCATGCGCTACGCACCAGTCGCTGCGCTCCCGCTTGAGCTTGCGGTATACGAGCTTTTTGCTGAATGAAAACGCTAGGAATCCATGCAGCTAAGATCGTAGGCGCGATCGCGCTCTTAGGATCTGTTGCGTATGGAGCGAACTATCTCCTTGCTGAAACGCCGCTTACGCCTGCGTGTTCTGAGCCTATTACGTACGCGATTACGGACATTGATCCGCGCTTTGGCGTTACCGAAGAAGAACTGGAAGACGTGCTTAAAGAAGCAGCGGCACTTTGGAATACGGCCGCAGGCAAGACAGTGCTCGTAGAGAATGAAGGCGCAGAGCTTCCAATACGACTCGTGTATGACGAGCGGCAGGCAACGTCGCAGCTGGGCGATGTGATTAGCATCGAACAGCAGAACTACGATCAGAAGAAGGCTGAAGTCGATGCGCTCATAGCTGCGCACGAATCGGATATCAATGCATATGAGCTGCGCCTTGCGCAGTTCGAAGCAAAGGAACAGGCGTACGAAGCTGATGTGGCGCGCTGGAATAGCCAGGGCGGCGCGCCTCCGGCCGAGTTCGAGCGGCTTGAGAATAGGCGTCGCGCTCTTGAGCGCGAACAGGTAAGCCTCAATGCACAGGCTGCACGGCTAAACGCAACCGTGCAGGATATTAATACAGGCGTCGCGCAGCTGAATGCTTTTGCAGAGAAGCTCAACTCAAAGGTGAACGTGTATAACGAGTTTGCAGGGCACGATTTCGATCAGGGCCAGTATGTGGAGGATGAGAACGGCAAGCGCATAACCATTTATGAGTTTGAGGATCGCACGCAGCTGTTGCGCGCGCTTGCGCATGAGTTCGGCCATGCGCTTGGTATTGCGCATACTGAGGATCCGCAGTCTCTTATGTATCCGTACAATTCAGGGAAATCGCTCTTGCTTGCAGCTGACGATATAGCTGCGCTTAAGCAGGCGTGCGATCTCTAGCCTTGCCGGGGAACCATTTCTCAGGCAGGATTATGCAGTGCGCATTGGGAGATCGTCTAATGGTAGGACAGCGGCCTTTGAAGCCGTGAATCTAGGTTCGATCCCTAGTCTCCCAGCAAGCGCGACTCAGGAAGAGTCGCACCAACCAAGATCCCAGGGATCGAAGCTGTGCCCTATATACCGGTCTTGAAGCGGCGCTCGAGGCCGCCTGACAAACCGAGTGTCTCAATGATCGTCAGCTGGAAGCGTGACGCAGAGTAGACCAGGTCACCAAGGAAAGCGGCGAGCTCCATCCCATCGAGGATGAGATCCATGAACGCCTCTGCGTTCAGTTCCTCGGGGGTAGGGATGGCTCCGTTTAGTTTCTTTTCCATTGGTAGCGAAGGTTAGCTGATAACCGGCTGCAGCCAGGGTTCTATGATGCTCGCTAGGGAAAAGGAGCGCACGGCGGCGATCTGACGCTTGGTGGCTCAAGACTGGCGAGCTATTGCAAACTTCCGGAAAGATTTCTTAATAGTTTATCCACTCGGACAAGCATCTCTTAAAACTGTAGACTTGACATGACGTCAAGTGGGAGGTCGTCGAGCCTCTATAAGAACGCTTGATTGAAACAACAGGTATGCAAAAACTACAGCATCGCGTCACGTGCATCATAAAGCCGGACGTGAATAGTAGACACGAGCACATCACGCACCTCGGCAGCTCAGTTGAAGGCGCTCTCTGGACGCGTCTTCAAGTGATAGAGATGATCGACTCCGGCCTACACCTATTCTACGTGAATACGGATGGAGAGGTCTCTTTCGTTGGTGTTGTTCGCCCAACAGATGGGCGCGTGGCTCATCTTCGCACCTATGCCGATGGAGAGTGGAAGGACAACCTTCTTTCGCTACCGCAGTGTAGGTAATTGGTCACCATTGAGCAAAAATGTAGAGGCTTATGAAGGCTTAAGGGTTAGAGAATTGATTGAGTTACGACCAAACCTGGCGGTGTCAGAAATCTAC